>CAYGOE010000013.1:0-41442 GCA_964351405.1 uncultured Muribaculaceae bacterium
TTTGCGCCGATGGTACTGCTATACCAAGTGGGAGAGTAGGTAGCCGCCATTTTTACAGAGCCCGATGAGAGATCATCGGGCTTTTTTTATGCGATTTAACTCCGCAGTAGCAGCTTAATAATTATGCAACTTTTATGCGATAATTTCGCAACTTTATTTTAACCCGGAACAGATGAAATTTATATCGGCTACCATTATCTCTTTATTTGTGTTTAATACACTCTTCTCCTTTAATGAGAGTCAAAGAAATACCATCGATACTATAAATGATCAATCTCCGGATATATTGCAGATCCGCTAAAGTACAGGGTTCAGGTTGAGTTGAGCAGTGAAGGAAAATTTGAAATGCTTTTGGTTATAAGTGCCAATCTGAACAAGGAAATTTAGTTGTATCTTTATAAGATGAACTTCACTATACTCTCTTATGAAAAAAATAGCATCAAGCATAGCATCGGTGTTTATACTGATGATTTTATCACTGTTTATTAGCTCCTGTGAGGAGAGTCCCGCAAAATATATATCTGTAGATGATATGAAGAGGATCGTTATGAATCTCTCCGATGACTCCTTTATGGGTAGAAAACCCTTTACAGAGGGGGAGAGACTATCAGTAGAGTATATTGCCCGAGAGCTTTCAGATATTGGGTTTGAACCTGCATTTGACGGAAGCTATTATCAGGAGGTGCCAATGATTCAGATAACGTCAAAGGTAAACGGGAGTGCCAAGATAAATGTAAAAGGAGAGGAGTTGATACTGAACGCCCCGGACCAGATTGCAGTGAGTTCTCCATTTCCTGCAGACAAGATAGAGATTAAAAATTCAAAACTGGTTTTTTGCGGTTTTGGTATTGTTGCACCAGAATATGGCTGGAATGATTACAAAGATATTGATGTTAAGGGCAAAACAGTTGTTGTTCTAATTAACGACCCTGGCCTCTATTCTCAGGATAAGAGTATCTTCAAGGGAAATGAGATGACCTATTACGGAAGATGGACCTATAAGTGGGAGCAGGCAGCGAAGCTTGGTGCAGAGGGAATACTAATAATCCACGATGAGCTGGGAGCCGGATATGGATTTAATGTTCCCCGCAACAGTTCAATCACCTCTCGTCTTTTTATAGATAACAGCGACATACTAAAAAACAGCAAGTTAACCGGATGGCTAACAGCCGAGAGTGCAACTGAAATATTTTCAAAAATGGGATACTCTATAGAAGATCTTAGAGCAATCTCTCTTAAAGCGAGTTTTGTACCATTTGAAACAGATGCTTCAATCTCTGTCAATATTGATAATCATATTGAGAAGAATAGCTCAAAAAATGTTGCAGGAATTTTGCGTGGAGGGAAAAGTCCGGAAGAGGCAGTTATAATAACAGCTCACTGGGATCATTTTGGAGTAGGAGAGAAACAGAGTGGGGACTCAATATACAACGGTGCTGTAGATAATGGTACAACAATGGCCTGGGCATTTGAAATTGGCAGGGTCATCAATAAGATGAGATCAAAACCCGACAGATCAATTATTCTTCTCTTCCCAACCGCAGAGGAGCAGGGCCTTACTGGGAGCTACTACTATGTGGCGAATCCTGTAATTCCAATTGAGAAGACCATCGCCTGTCTAAATAATGATATGTTGGTTCCCAGAGGTAAGATGAGAGATGTAACAATGATTGGCTATGGATACTCTACCCTGGACACCCTTTATGAAAAGTTTGCTGCAGATATGGATAGGTACCTGCTTCCCGACCCGAACTCTCATACCGGTCTCTTTTTTAGAAGCGATCATTTTCCGTTTTATAAAGCAGGAGTACCCTCAATATGGGCTATGGGCTGCTTTGACAGCAGAGAGCACGGCAAAGAGTGGGCGCAGCAAAGCTGGGATTACTTTATAAAGAGTGTTTACCACAGGCCGTCAGACAACTATAACCAGAATTGGGACTGGTCAGGAGTTGTAGAGGATACAGAGTTGGCATTGCGAGTTGTTTTGTGGCTGAGCAGTAGTGCAAATCCGCGTCCGAAGCTCCTCAATTAATTTTTTATTCAGGTAGCTTTCTGCAATTGTTTACCACTAATTTGAAGGAATTGAAAAAATAATATATCAGCTATGAAAATAACAGTAAGAGATGCAAAATCCGAAGACCATTTGGTAATAACGGATTTCCAGATGGAGATGGCTATGGAGACAGAAGCGCTTAAACTTGACAGGGATATTCTATCTGCAGGAGTCAGTTCTGTTCTTAGAGACAGCCTTAAAGCCAGATATTTTATAGCGCAGACAGAGAGCGAAGCAGTAGGGATGCTTATGATTACTTTTGAGTGGAGCGATTGGAGAAACGGTTGGGTTTGGTGGATACAATCTGTCTACACAAAACCAGGCTTCAGGAAGATGGGTATATACAAATTGCTTTATGATCACATTAAGAGTCTTGTTTTAAATTCAGATAATATTCAAGGAGTTAGGCTCTACGTAGATAAAAGAAATGTGTCGGCACAACGGGTGTATGAGTCTTTAGGGATGAACGGAGATCACTACACTACATATGAATGGATGAGGACAAACGCATAATAATCAATATCATCTAATATAATATTTAGTATAATGAACCGAGATCTTATTAAGAAAACTTTACTTTGGGCTATCTTCACATCTGCATTAATAGGTATTTCATTAGATGTCTATAACAACTCTGATGGTGGAGATATTTTAAAAGGCCTGTCAAATTTTAAATTCTTTACACAACAGTCAAATGGCTTGATTTTGATATACGCATTTGTCTCAATCTTCTATAAAAGGTATAACTCCATTAAAGTATTCAACAATACACTTGGCCCGGTTACCTCTTATATTGTGCTCACCGGCGTTGTCTATCTTATAATTCTTGAGCCTATTTATGAACTTTATGGAATGGAGAGATTGTCATCCTCCATCCTGCATTACGTAACCCCACCTCTGATGTCTCTTTTTTGGGTGTTGTTTGAGGAGAGAAGATATAGCTACGGAGAGTTTTTCTGGTGGCTAATCTACCCTTTGGTCTTTATGGCCTGGGGTCTGTTTAGGGCTCTCGTTTTTAACGATTATCTCTATCCGTTTTTTGATATTCAAAAGTACGGACTATTTGTATCTGCCTATCTCTTAATGGTAGCCATCGGATTCAGTTGTATGATGCTGCTTCTTATCTTTATAAACAACAACTATCTTACAAACAGAAAGGGTGTAAAGAGGATGAAAAAAGTGGTTTAAATTCTGGCAAATGCTCTCAGTGGTGACCCATCTGCCTCTTTGATTTTAAGAGGTATGAGAAAGATATCAAAAGGAGTATTAACCGGGAAGTTATCGGGAATATTGAGGTTTTCTGCAATCATAACGCCACATCCAAGTAAAATATTGTGTATAGGCAGATGACTATTTTCAATCCTATCTGCCGATATCACATCCATACACACCACTTTAATTTTTTTATCTGCAATAAACCGTGCTGCTGCCTCAGTCAGGACAGGGAATCCTTCGAAGTATGATTTGTCTCCCCACTTTTTGCTCCAACCGGTTTTGAGTACAATAAATTCAACCGGATTGCTTGATTCAATACTTCGAGAGATATCTCCAACTCCAATTTCATTAAGTGAATTACAATCAATACAGACCGCCTTGCCAGTGAACTGACTTATCTCAAAGTCACTTAAATTTAGACCATTGGTAATAATGTGTGCAGGTGCGTCAATATGGGTTCCGGTGTGTGTGTTTATATAGATTTCAAGCTCTGTATAACCACTCTCCTCTATAGTGCAGAATCTTCGTAAAGAGGGGGCCGGAGTACCGGGATAGTATGGCATCTGGGAGGAGATTTCGTGCGTAAGATCTATATACATCTTTTTAAAAATTTAGTCAACGTTTCATTGCCTGTGACTTTAGATGAGCCGGCATTTTCTCTATAGCGTACCTTAAGGAGGTTCTGGACATAACTCCTTTTCGCTCCATTACAAAATCAAATACATTCTCCTGATGTTTATTTGAGCAAACCTTGAGTAACCAGCCATAACCCTTTCTAACCATATCATCTTTATCTGTAAGTAAGAGATCTGCAATTTGGAAAACTTCATCCATAAACCTACCCTCTCTTGCAGGAACAATTAGAGAGACAGCAGCTGCCCTCCTCTTCCACCTGTTCTCACTTTTGCACCACTCTTTGAGATTGCCTGTAAAATGTGGGTACATATCAATAATTGCACCCATTGTGTGGTTACAGAATGTGTCGCAGGAAGCCCAATTGTTAACATAGCGCTCTATCCAGTTTTCAAATATGTAGAAATCTTCCTCGACAAAGGATTTTTTCATATTATATGCCCAACAGCAGGCAATAAAACTCTCCTCCATAACATTGCTTCTCCATAACATTTCACAGATGCTAAATACAGAATTTTTATCTTTATCTGTGAGGCTTTTAAAGAGATCTTTAGAGAGCTTCCCAATATCAGCCGATTTTACCCCTGCAATATTGACCTCCTCTTTAAAAAATCTTTGGCCGCTTTTTCTCACTTCGTCTGAAGATATCTCCAGAACTCTTCTCTTTATATCGGAGTAGATACTCTCTCTCATAATTATTTCATTTTTTGTATCTTCAATCAGCATTAAACTCTGTAAATCCTTTTTCATTAGAATGAATTTTAAGATACTAAGCTATCAATAAAATTATTGATATAAAAAAAAGTGACCAATTATGGCCACTTAATTCTAGATAGATACATTATTATTACCGTTTAATCAAGTTTGTGAATTGCCAGCCCGCTACGTAGCTTAGGCTCAAACCAAGTAGTTTTAGGAGGCATAATGTTTCCAGTGTCTGCAATATCTATCAACTGTTTCATTGAGACTGCGTAGAGTGCAAATGCAGCAGCCATTTCACCTGAGTCTACCCTTTTTTTAAGCTCATCAAGTCCACGGATTCCACCTACGAAATCTATCCTTTTTGATGTTCTCAGGTCTTTAATATCGAGCAATTTGTCAAAAATCAAGTTAGACAAAATGGTGACATCCAGAATTCCTATTGGGTCATTATCGTTATAGGTTCCCTCCCTGGCTGTGAGCGAGTACCAGCATCCATCTATATACATAGAGAAATTGTGAAGAGACTTAGGTTTAAATATCTCCTCTCCAATTTTTTCCACAATAAAATCATCCTTCAATTTGTCAATGAATTGTAATGATGTCATACCGTTAAGATCTTTTACAACACGGTTATAATCAATAATTTTCAAATGGCTCTCAGGGAATACTACCGCAAGAAAATAGTTGTACTCCTCCTCACCGGTATGGTTTGGATTGGCTCTTCTCTTCTCCTCCCCTACGAGAGCTGCAGCTGCTGTTCTGTGATGTCCGTCGGCAACATAGAGGGCGGGAATTGTTTTAAAAATTTCGGTAATTCTATTGGTTATTAAGTCATCCTCAATTAGCCAAAAGTGATGACCAAAACCATCTTCTGCTATAAAATCGTATTCAGCGCTTTTGCTATTTACAATTTTGGATACAATTTCGTTTATCTCATTATTATCCGGGTAAGCAAAAAAGACAGGTTCAACGTTGGCGTTCTGGATACGAACGTGTATCATTCTATCCTCCTCCTTATCCTTACGGGTAAGCTCGTGCTTTTTGATTTTTCCTGTAAGATAGTCCTCTATGTTTGCACCCAATACAAGGCCGAACTGTGTTCTACCCTCCATTGTCTGAGCGTATATGTAGTACATTTCCTTGCTATCCTGAACCAACCATCCTCTTTGTTGCCAAAGGTTGAAGTTCTCTACAGATTTGTCGTATGCCTGTTGGGTATGTTCATCAATAATTGGATCAAAATCTATCTCCGGTTTAATTATGTGAAGTAACGATTTCTCTGAGGCTTCTGCTTTAGCCTCAATAGAGTTGAGGACATCGTATGGCCTGGATGCCACTTCGCTCGCAAGGTTTTTAGGTGGCCGAAGTGCTGCAAAAGGTTTAACTTTTACCATTTTAGTTCTTTGTTTTTTTACTTTTTGAATATTCTATAGAATTGTACTTTTTTAAATATGCTATTTATTAACCTGGAAGGTCTTGTCTCCTGTAGCAAAAAACTTTACAATCTGGTTTGCAGCAGCAAGTCCGGCATTGATATTGGCCTCTGCAGTCTCTGCTCCCATCTTTTTAGGTGAGGCAAAAACTCTGTTCCCGAATTTCTCGCTTAGAATGGCCTGGTTATCTGCAGCTATATCGGTAACGTATTTTAGATCTGTTCTCTCTTCAAGTGCTTTCACCAGCTCGGCTTCATTAATAACCTCTTTTCTTGCGGTATTAACAATGCATCCCCCTTTTGGCATCCTGGTAATGAGATCATATCCGACTGAACCTTTTGTTTGGGCATTGGCAGGTATGTGAAGAGAAAGGAAGTCAGACTTTTCATAAAGTTCTTCCAAGGTTGAAGCAGGCGTAACTCCATCGGCAATTACTTTGGTCGAGTCTACGAAAGGGTCAAATGCAATAACATTCATATCAAACCCTTTTGCAAGCTTTGCAACAATCCTGCCTACATTACCGTAAGCGTGTATTCCAATTGTCTTCCCTTTGAGCTCACCTCCGGTACCGGGATTAAAACAATTTCTGGAGAGGTATATCATCATACCAATTGCAAGTTCTGCAACGGCATTTGAGTTCTGGCCGGGAGTATTCATTGCAACAACACCCTTTTCCGTACAGGCTGTCAAGTCCAGGTTATCATATCCGGCACCTGCCCTGACCACAATTTTGAGATTTGAGGCGCGGCAGATTACCTCTGAGGTTATCTTGTCTGAGCGAACTATTAGTGCATCTGCATCTTTTACTGCGTTGTAAAGTTCATCCTCTGTTGTGTATTTTTCAAACAGAGCCAAAGTGTGACCCGCCCCTTCAACGATAGAACGAATTCCATCGACGGCCGCTTTGGCAAATGGTTTATCTGTAGCTACCAGTACTTTCATTCTAAAAATTATTAGTTATAATTTGGAAATAGATTATGCATTTAATTTTTCAAACTCCTGCATACAATTTACAAGTGCCTGAATACTCTCTAAAGGACAAGCGTTGTAGCAAGATGCTCTAAAGCCACCTACAGAACGGTGCCCTTTAATTCCAACCATTCCTCTCTCTTTTGCAAATGCCATAAAAGCATCCTCTTTATCTTTATACTCCGGGGTCATAACAAAGCAGATGTTCATCAGAGAGCGGTCTTCTTTAGCAGCAGTGCCTTCAAACATCTTATTGCGGTCAATCTCATTATAGAGAAGAGCTGATTTTTCTTTGTTCATCTTATAGACTGCATTAAGACCACCTAATTTTTTTATCCATTTCAGAGTCTCAGTCATAACGTAAATTGAGAATACAGGAGGGGTATTGAACATTGAGTCCTCTGTGATGTGAGTTCTGTAATCCAGCATTGTAGGAAGATAGCGGGAAACTTTGCCAAGGATATCCTCTTTAATAATAACAAAAGTTACTCCGGCAGGACCAACATTTTTTTGAGCGCCTCCATAGATTAGAGCGTATTTACTTACGTCAACCGGACGGCTCATTATATCTGAAGACATATCTGCTATCATATTAACAGGACAATCCATATCGGTATGAATCTCTGTGCCGTATATAGTGTTGTTGGTTGTAATGTGAAAATAGTCAAGATCCGATGGAATAACATAACCTTTTGGGATGTAGTTAAAATTTTTATCAGCAGATGAAGCAACAGCAAATGCATCGCCAAACCCCTTTGCCTCTTTTAAGGCTTTTTTTGCCCAGACACCTGTCTCAAGATATCCTGCTCTCTTTTCGAGAAGATTCATTGCAACATAAAGAAATTGCATACTTGCTCCACCTCCCAGGAAGAGAATTTTATAACCGTCTGGGATATTAAGTATCTCTTTCCAAAGTGAACGACACTCTTCCATAGTTGCTTCCCACTCCTTTGAGCGATGAGAAACCTCTATCACAGACATACCGGTACCCTTATAATCTTTGAGAGCCTCTATTGTATTTTCAACAGCCTCTCTTGGAAGGACACAAGGTCCTGCATTAAAGTTATGAGCGATTTTCATAATATTGATAATTTGTTAAAAACAGTTTATTCAAATCAAAGGTAACTAAAAAATGTAAAACTCAAATGAAATTGCTTTTAAAAAAGCTCAATCATTAGATATCTACTATGAATTGCTTATGATTTTTAAGTTATCCTTATCTGTCACCCTCTCGCAATAGTGACAAAGAAGTTTAAAGTCAGGGCTATCTATTATGGTTATAAAGAGCGTCTCTACAGGCTGATGGTTAGTTATACACATTGGGTTCATACATTTTACTATGCCTTTAATGTTAGTCGGTATTGATAGGACTCTCTTTTCTACTACTTCAAAATCGTGAATGATATTGATTTTAGCCTCCGGTGCAATAAGAGCGATCCTGTTAATATCGTCACTTTCAAAGTATTTATCGGAAATTTTTATTATGCCTTTCTTTCCCAGCAACTTACTATCCAGGTTTGTTCCGAATGTTATTTGATTAGAACTTTTACTTAGACCTAGAATATCAATAACCTTAAATAGCTGATCTGATGGTATGTGATCCAATACTGTGCCATCTTTAATTGCGCTTACTTTTAATTGCTTCTCCATAAATCTTAGTATTGTTATTGGTTGTCAGCTCTAAGCAGCAATGCTATTATTGCCATACGAGTGTAGACCCCGTTCTCTGCTTGTTGAAAATAGTATGCGTGGGTACTGCTGTCTACATCCTGCGATATCTCATTGACACGTGGAAGAGGGTGTAGTATTTTCATATTTGGTTTGCATTTTGATATCATTGAAAGGTTTAAGCTGTATATGTTTTTTACACGTTCATACTCTACTGGATCTGTGAACCTCTCTCTCTGAACGCGGGTCATATAGATAATGTCTGCATCGTTAATTTCTTCGATCAGATTATTTGTCTCTTTATATGGGATGTTAAGTTTTTTCAGATACTCCTTGTACTCTTGTGGCATCTTCAACTCTTGAGGAGATGTAAAGAGAAATGATGGGTTAAAATGAGACATTGCCTGTAGAAGGGAGTGTACAGTTCTTCCGTATTTAAGATCTCCTACCATATTGATTTTGAGGTTATCAAGCTTCCCCTGAGTTTTAAGGATTGAGTAGAGGTCCAGCATAGTTTGGGTTGGGTGTTGATTTGTACCGTCTCCTGCATTTATAACCGGTACAGAAGAGACTTCAGATGCATACCTTGCGCTTCCATCAAGCGGATGTCTGATGACAATAAGATCTGCGTAGTTGGCGACCATCTTTATTGTGTCTTTTAGTGTTTCTCCTTTTGTTACACTGGTGTTCCCTATATCCGAAAATCCGATTACCCTTGCTCCAAGCCTGTTTGCTGCTGTTTCAAAGCTTAGTCTTGTTCTTGTGGAGGGCTCGAAAAAGATACTGGCAATAACCTTATTTGCAAAAATTGGTTGAGAGGGATTTTGTTCAAAAGCTGCAGCCGCCTTTAGTGTTTTAAGAATCTCATCACGAGAAAAATCGTGAATCGATATCAGATGTTTAGGCATAGACGAAGTATTTAATGTATATAATTATTATGTGTTATTCTCTATAAACAAGCCATCAACCTCCCTTAAAGAGTCCAGAAAAAGGAGCTGTCCTAGAATTGGTTTTCCGGCAGTAGAAGATGGCTCTCCATCGTCGTTTGCTCTCCACAAATCCCCGCCCAAACCTAACCTGTATGCATAACAATGGTGCCTAGCGTCGAAGTAATCTCTCTTTAAGTTTGATAGAATCGTCTTAATCTCCTCTTGTGAGGATACAGGATATGCAAATGAGAGAAACTTGCTTCCTAACTCCTTATATATACCTGTTGATCTTTTAGCTAATGTTTTATATGAGTCTGAAGCTTTTATTTCACCCATTACGGTTCTCAAAGGTTTTGGTAAAATTACACCCTTTTTGCTAATTTTGCAAAATGTATAGACAAGTTTTTATTAAAGACTTCTCGCAATTAGGCAGGAATCTGAAATCTTTTCTTAATGAGGAGATGGCATATCAGCCCCTCTCATATGCAATAGAGGATGCATTTAAAAAAAATCCTTTTTTTACAAGGCAGATGCAGCTTACTTCAATAGATGCCATAGTGACAAATTTTCTTTCCAAAGATGCACTCGTGGTGTGGACAGAACCATATACCGGGTTAATAGAGGAGAGAGATTTTTGTGTTTCAATTGTGATGGCCGGAAACCTTCCGTTAGTTGGATTTCACGACCTGCTTACAGTAATGGCATCCGGGAGGAGAGCTTTGATTAAGATGTCCTCTAAGGATTGCTCTCTTTTACCTGCAATAATGGAGTCTCTTTACTCGATAAATCACTACTGGGCAGATCGTATAACCTTTACAGAGAAGTTACCTGAACAACTAGAGATGATAATTGCTACAGGGGGAGAGAAGGCATACCAATATTTTAAAAACCTCTACAGTAAAGTGCCGGGTATAATCAGAGGGTCAAAGTCTTCAATAGCAGTAATTACTGGTAGAGAGAGTGACGAAGATTTGAAGAGACTAGGTAAAGATATATTCCTATATTTTGGTATGGGGTGCAGAAGTGTCAGCTCCCTTCTCCTTCCTGTAGATTATGAGTTGAGTAAACTCACCTCTGCACTTTCCCAATTTGAAGATTGTGTCAAATGTGATCTTTACAGAACAGCTTATCGGTATCAAAAGGCGATCTCTATTGTCTCCGGAGAGTGGTTTGAGGATGGAGGATTCTTTATTTATAAAAGAGATACAACGACACCTCCACCTTTAGGTGTAGTTGGGATTTATTTATACTCAGATATAAATGCTATTGAAAATTATTTTTTAATACATAATGAATCAATACAATGCGTAGTCAATTATAATTATAATAACAGCTATATTGAGCCTGGCAAGAGTCAATATCCGGAGTTGGAAGAGTATGCCGATGGGATAAATAGTTTAAAATTTATACTTAAAAATAGTTAACTTCGCATAAAGAAACGTGGAGAATGGTAAACAGATATAAAGCGTCAATTCCGGGAAATAAGATATTTATGAGGGAATATGAAGTGAAGGGATCCTCCTCGCTATACTCTTTTCATCTCTATCTTCAGAATGATTTAGGCTTTGCTCCGGATCAGATTGTACTTTTTCGGGCTTTAGACTCAAAAGGAAAGGTTAAGAGAGAGTATGGTCTTTTTAATTTGGGTGATGGATCTATGGATTCTGTAACTCTTGATAAAGTATGTAAAGATGGGTTCCCAGTTCTTGAGTATGTATATGATATGTTTAAGGAGCGCTCACTCTATTTGGAGCTCCTCTCTACCGAAGAGGAGCTTGCAAGAAGAGCCTATCCAAGGCTGGTGGCAGAGAGAGGGAAGAATCCGGATCAATTTTCGGATAACTATGATGATTTTGAGCATCTTATAGAAGCCCCTGAGACAGATTTAATTATTGGTGATGATGAGGTCCTCATTGAGGGTGAGCAGATATAAGTGATATCCGATGGGCAGGAAAAAACTATTCTTGATAGTTGGGCCAACAGCCAGCGGTAAAACAGACTACAGCATTTCATTGGCAAAAGAGATTGGCTCTCCCATTATCTCCTGCGACTCCAGACAAATATACAGAGAGCTAAAAATTGGAACTGCACCCCCATCCCAAAGCCAGCTTAGAGAGGTAAAACACTACTTCATTCACTCTCACTCAATTTTTGACTACTTCACAGCAGGCCGGTACGAGCTGGAGGCGATCTCCCTTATGAGTGAACTCTTCAAGGAGAGAAGTTCACTTGTAATGGTAGGAGGTTCCGGCCTCTATGCTGATGCTGTGTGTTATGGGTTGGACGACTTTCCCACTCCTGACATTGATGTCAGAGAAGGTTTAATATACAGAGTAAAAAGCGAAGGGGTTGAAGCTCTTGCCCAAGAGCTAAAAAAATTGGATTATGAGAGCTATAGTTCTATTGATATGTCAAATCCACAAAGAGTTATACGCGCAATGGAGGTAGTACTTACAACCGGAAAAAAATTCTCCTCGTTCAAAAATTTTTGCAGAAAGGAGAGAGATTTTGAGGTTGAGAGAGTTGTTATAGAGAGGGAGAGGAGTGTACTTTATGACAGGATAAATCAAAGAACAGATATGATGATCTCTATGGGACTGGTAGCTGAAGCCAGAGGGCTATTCCCCAATAGAGGTCTGACAGCCCTAAAGACAGTAGGCTACAGGGAACTTTTCGACCATTTTGAAGGTAAATCCTCTTTGGAAGAGGCTATTGAGCTAATTAAAAGAAACACCAGAAGGTACGCAAAGAGACAAATTACTTGGTTTAAAAGAGGGTGACTAAAAAGTACAGTCGCCCTCTTTTTAGTCACCCTCTTTTATATAATTTAGTCAAACTTAGAATGGCAGATCATCTTCACCAAGATCTGACGGTAAATCACTCTGAAGAGAAGAGGTGCCATTTGATGAACCTGAAGCCGAAGCTGACGGAGCATAATCTGAACCTGCCTCTCTCACCGATCTCTCAATTCTCCAGGCCCTGATATCAGTATACCATCTTTGATTATACTCTCTTGATTCCAAATTAAAGGAGATTTTGAGTAACTCACCCTCACTGTATGACGCGAGTTCCAAGACTTTATCGGCGCCCCATACATTCATACAAACCTTTTTTGGATAGGTTTCTTGGGTTTCGATAATAAACTCCTGCTTCTGCCACTCTCCTCTGGTGCTATTCCCGGCCTGAACAGGAAGTTTCTTAAGAAGAGAACCTGTGATTTCCATTGCCATGGCTTTAGATTATTATTTTGTTACTACAGCTGCCGCTTTTTTGATCTTAATAAGTTCAACTTCAAATACCAGAGTTGAACCAGGTTCAATAGTGCCCATTTTTTGTGAACCATAAGCAAGTTCTGCAGGTATATATAGTTCAATTTTTCCACCTTCGCTAACTTTCTGAACACCCTCTATCCAGCCAGGGATAAATTGATTAAGAGCAAGTGTAGCAGCTTCGCCTCTTTTGTATGAAGAGTCAAATTCTGTACCATCTATAAGTGTACCTTTGTAGTTAACCTCAATAGTATCTTCGGGAGCAGGTGTATTACCATTTCCTTCTGAGATAACTTTATACTGAAGTCCACTCTCAAGGGCAATTACACCCTCTTTTCCTTTGTTCTCTTCAAGGAATTTCTTACCCTTCTCAATATTAATTAAATTTGCAGACTCCTGTTTTTTTGTAAGATATTTTGTTATGATCTCATTTGCAAATGCCATATCCATCTTAAGTGAGTCACCTTTAAGAACATCGTCAATTGCGTTATGGAGCTCTTTCATATTTAGGTCACCGAATTCTGCCTGTTTAACCATTGAACCAAGAGATGCTCCAACTGCGTAGCTTGTTGAATCTACAAGACCTGCAGTTATGCCTGGTATTGGTGTACCTTTTTTCTTACCACAAGAGGTAATAAATAATAGAGCAATAGCTACTAATGAAATGAATTTGATTGTTGTTTTCATCGGATTTTTAAAAATTTAATTTATTAATTATTTGTTTATTTAGTGTTTAAATTGGTTTTAAGTCTCTTATTTTTTTGTATCTTATTTTTGGCTCTACTTTTTCTAACGTTAATTTTAATGCTAAAAGACCAATTATCGCTGCAAAGAATGATGTTATTAGTACTGCAGCCTTACCTTCATTTATCAGTGTTTCGTTAGAAAATGCTAAGTTATCAATAAAAATTGACATAGTAAAACCTATCCCGGCAATAATTCCAACCGAGAGTACTTGAGACCACTTGATATCCAAAGGCATCTCGGCAATTTTAAATTTACAAGCGAGGTATGAGAGCAAAAAGATTCCTATGGGTTTCCCTAAAAGGAGTCCGAAAAAAATCCCTGAGGAGATTGCTGTAAAGGATTTCTCATTTAGGATTCCGCTAAATGTAACACCTGCATTTGCAAGTGCAAAAATGGGCATAATTGAGTAGGTTACCCAAGGATTAATCCTGTGTTCAAATCTGTTTATAAGAGGGTTGACTTTACGAATTTTTGAGTGAAGGGCGTGTATAATCTGAATCTGTTCCGGATTTGCCAAAATATTAACCTCTCCGTTGCTTGCCTTTTTAAATTTGTCCAGATAATATTTGCTTCTGACATAAAATCTTACTTCGTTTATAGGACTTTTTGACGGGATGCACATTGCAAGAATGACTCCTGCAATTGTTGCGTGAATTCCAGACTGAAGTACAAAGTACCATAACAAAACCCCGGGTATCAGATAGAGAGCTGCACGATGTATGTTAAGACGATTAAAAAGCAATAAAAGAGATACTATAATCCCTGCATACAGGAGATATTCGGAGTGTATCTCGTGGCTTGGATAGAAAAAAGCCAAGACTATTATAGCACCCAGGTCATCTACAATAGCTAGGGCAGTCAGGAAAATCTTGAGTGATATCGGGACTGCGCTACCTAAAAGAGCGATTACTCCCAGGGAGAAGGCAATATCTGTTGCCATAGGTATTCCCCAACCGTTTTGACTTATTGTTCCTGCATTAAAGATTGTATATATGATTGCCGGAAATATCATTCCACCCAAAGCTGCAAAAATAGGTAGGGAGGCTTTTTTAAAACTGGACAGCTTACCCACCATCATCTCACGTTTAATCTCAAGCCCCACCACAAAAAAGAAAACAACCATAAGAGCGTCATTTACCCAGTGATGAAGAGACATCTCTAGCTTGAATTTACCAATTGCAACATCTGCATTTATATTCCAGATATCGTGAAACCCTTTTAATGAATCTAGATTTGCAGCCAGAAGAGCAAATGCAGAGCATAGTAGAAGGAATACTCCTCCTGCCATATTATTATTAACGAAAATGCCGAAAATGTTTAAAATTTCCCTCTGCCGTACTGCTTTTTTACGGGAAAAAGTGTTTGACATTTTAAAAATTTGGGTTATAGATATGGTTAAATAATCTGCTTTTTGGAGTTAAGGCTCGAGTATATACATAATTTGTAGAGAACTCTTGCGCCAACATTTGCATCCCATTCGTCACCCTTGCCTGGAGCCACTTCACATAGGTCAAATCCAATAATCCTCCTGTTTGAAATTGCAAGCAGATATAGCAGATAGTCAACCTCCCTAAAGTTCAATCCTCCCGGTACCGGTGTTCCTGTATTCGGACAAAGATCCGGACTAAGGCCATCTATATCAAATGTTATGTAGACATTCACAGGAAGACTTGAGACGATATCTTCACACTGCTTTTTCCAGCTTTTACCCTCAAAAGCATTTCTTTTAATCTCCATATCTGTGAAACAACGAATCCTTGAGTCTGTATTAATAAACTCTGCCTCTTCCTGACAGAAATCTCTGACTCCAACCTGAGTTAACTGGGATATTTGGGTAATTTCACTAAGAGCGTTATAGAGAATAGAGGCGTGAGAATACTTAAACCCCTCATATGCAACCCTAAGGTCTGCGTGAGCGTCTATATGCAAAACGCCGAAATCTTCGTACTGATCTGCAACTGCTCTCATATTCCCAAGAGGAACGCTGTGGTCTCCCCCAACTACTGCAGAAATTTTACCGGACTCTACCAAATCCCGACAGCTCTTGTAGATAAGCTCATTAAGCTCCTGGGATGCAAGGTTTACCTCTGCAAGAAGATCGTCAACTTCTGACAACTCTCCCCCCTCTTCAATGTGCGATATTACCTGCTCTGCAACTTTTCTGTATTTCTTGTTTCTCTTTTCAATTGTCTCATCCAAGGGAACACTTCCGATCTTTACACTCCAGGCATCAGGAACCATAGGATCGTAAAGGTCTACCTGTAGCGAAGCATCAATAATTGATGAAGGTCCTTTGTGAGTGCCACTTCTGTATGAGGTAGTCACATCCCAGGGAACAGATACTATTGCCACCTCAGACTCTCCGAGAGTGTAGGGAAGTGCAAAGTAGGTGCCATTTGCCATTCCCGGCTCATTAGGATTGAATATTTTCATACTATGCCCTCCCTTATTATGTCGTGAATATGTACAAGTCCTATATATTTGCCTCTTTCAGTAACAATTACAGATGTGATTTTGTTTTGCTCCATAATGTTAAATGCCATAACTGCAAGCTCTGAGGCATCAACCATTTTCGGTTTTGAAGACATTATATCCTTAGCTTGTAAAGTATCAAGACCAAATCCCCGCTCCAGCATTCTTCTAACATCACCATCGGTAATTATCCCTGATACAACTCCATTTTCGTCCAGAACAACAGTAGCTCCAAGCCTGTTTGCAGATATGTTCATTATTGTATTTCGTATATTTTCATCAAAAGAGACAGATGGCTTGTTTTTTCTGTCAATGAGGTCTGAAACCCTTGTATACAATCTTTTTCCTAAAGAGCCCCCGGGGTGCAGCTTGGCAAAATCCTGCTGAGTAAATCCTCTCAATTTGAGCAGAGTTACCGCCAGAGCATCTCCCATTACCATTTGAGCTGTTGTACTGGATGTGGGTGCCAGATTGTTTGGGCAAGCCTCGTCGTCTACTGTTGTTCTTAAAATATAGTTTGCGTGGTTTGCAAGATAGGAGTCAATATTTGACACCATAGCAATAAGAGTATTGCCCATCTTCCTGATGAGGGGAACTAAAACCTTTATCTCCGGAGTGTTCCCGCTTTTTGAGATGAAGATTACTATGTCATCGGGCTGTATAATTCCAAGATCACCGTGAATGGCGTCGGCAGCGTGCATAAAGATGGCTGGAGTTCCGGTAGAGTTCATAGTGGCCACAATCTTATTTGCGATAATTGCGCTTTTCCCGATTCCGGTTATTACGAGACGTCCCTTACTAGTAAAAATAAGCATAGAAATCTCTGTAAAGCTTTTATCTATATAGTTTTTCAGGTTTGCAACGGCGGAGGCCTCTTTTTCTATAACCTCTTTTGCTAATTTTGAAATATCTGTGTCTGAATTATACATAAAAATTTTGCAATGATAAAACTATTAGATAACTTAGATTCGCAAAGGTAACTATTTTAAACAAATTTTCTTAGATTTCCGCCAATTATAGTATGCAAATCAAATCGGAGTTTTTACACCAGGAGCTTAAAAGATATTTTGGATTCAACTCATTTAAAGGTGAGCAGGAGGAGATAATCAAACACTTGCTGGAGGGTAATGACTCTTTTATATTAATGCCAACGGGAGGGGGGAAGTCTCTTTGCTATCAGTTACCTGCACTTCTTTCTAAAGGTACAGCCATAATAATATCGCCTCTTATAGCTCTTATGAAGAATCAGGTAGATGCAATCAGAGGTTTTATGGTTGAAAAAGAGGGGATAGCACATTTTTTAAACTCATCGTTAAATAAAGCTCAAATACAAGAGGTTAAAGATGATCTTCTATGTGGTAAGACAAAGTTGCTCTATGTCGCTCCGGAGTCGCTTACTAAAGAGGAGAACATATTGCTGCTAAAGCAGATTAAGATATCATTTTATGCAGTTGATGAAGCTCACTGTATCTCTGAGTGGGGGCACGACTTCCGACCGGAGTACAGAAGGATAAATTCGTTGGTGAACGAAATCGGTAAGGCCCCTGTAATTGCCCTAACAGCAACTGCTACACCTAAAGTACAGAGCGATATACAAAAAAACCTCGGGATGATGCACGCCAGGGTCTTCAAGTCCTCTTTTAACAGACCTAATCTCTACTATGAGGTTCGCCCAAAAATAAATATCGATAAGGAGATTATTAAGTTTCTCAAGAACAATGACGGCAAAACCGGAATTATATATTGCCTTAGCAGGAAAAAGGTAGAGGAGATTGCAGAGTTCCTTAATGTGAACGGAATAAAGGCTCTCCCCTATCACGCAGGTCTGGATGCCACTACTAGAGCATCAAATCAAGATAGTTTTCTAATGGAGGAGGTAGATGTAATTGTTGCAACTATTGCCTTTGGGATGGGTATAGACAAACCTGATGTGAGATTTGTGATACACTATGATATGCCCAAGAGTCTGGAGGGATATTATCAGGAGACAGGGAGGTCCGGCAGAGATTCCGGAGAGGGTCAATGTATCGCATTCTACTCTTATAAAGATATTCAGAAACTTGAAAAGTTTATGCAGGGTAAACCTATTGCAGAGCAGGAGATAGGAAGGCAGCTTCTTCTTGAAACAGTAGCATATGCAGAGACAAATTTATGCCGCAGAGTAGTACTGCTCAACTACTTTGGAGAGAGCTATACTCAGGATAACTGTGGCTCTTGTGATAATTGTCTTTTCCCTAAAAAGCAGTTCGATGGTAAGGAGGAGATTGCACTTGTGCTTGAACTTATTGAAGGAATGAAGGAGCAGTTCAAATCGGAGCATATTGCGAATATTCTCTCAGGTGTTAACAACTCTTTGATTAAGTCATATAACCACCACAACCACGAACTCTTCGGTACCGGAATGTCAAAAGGGATTAAATTCTGGATGGCTGTAATTCGCCAGTGTATCATACACCACTTTCTGGAGAAGGAGATTGAGCGCTATGGGCTTCTCTCCATAACTGATGCAGGGAGAGAGTTCCTGGAAAATCCTCATACTATATTGTTGACAGAAGACAGACAGTTTTTAGACGGAGAAGAAGAAGAAGATGCTTCAATGATAGGGGTTAAACACGCAGGGGGAGGAGGAGATGCTACTCTAATGGCGATGCTTAAAGAATTAAGGCAATCATTATCGAAACGAATAAATCTTCCACCTTTCGTAATTTTCAATGACACATCTCTGGAAGATATGGCAATTCACTATCCTATAAGCTTTGAAGAACTTAAGAATTGTCAGGGGGTGGGAGAGGGTAAGGCTAAGCGATATGGCCGCGAGTTTCTGGATCTTATTTCCAAATATGTAGTCGAAAATGAGATCGAGCGTCCTTCGGACCTTGTTATAAAATCTGTTGCAAATAAATCTCTCAATAAAGTCTACATCATAACCGGCATAGACAGGAAGCTACCTTTAGAAGATATTGCCGAGTCCAAAGGGATGGAGTTAGAAGATCTGCTTACAGAGATTGAGGTTATTGTCAACTCCGGAACAAAACTGAGCATAGACTACTACATTAGACAGACAATTGACGATGACAAAGTAGACGATATATATGAATACTTCAAAACCGAGGCTTCCACTGACTCTTTAAAAGAGGCTGCAGAAGAGCTGGGCCGAGGCTATACAGAGGAGGAGATTCGTCTGGTTCGTATTAAGTTTATGTCTGAGATGGGCAACTAGCCGCAGTGGTAGAACCTCTCAACCAACTCTTTCATTAGCTGTGGGTTTCGCTTGATCTCTTCACGAATTTCTTTGTCGTTATAAGATTTTAATTTTGCAATAATGCCGTTTATCAGAGCAGGCTGAAATACACCCTCTTTTTCGTAGATATCTCTCATACTCTCCAACTCAACTGCAGATTCCCAGCACGATGAGGGGAGTTGCTTCAAAGTTTGAAATTTTGAGTTGTTGTTTTTATCGTGGATATTAACATCTACATAGGACTGTTTTACAATTTCAAGAAAACTATCTGTTTCAAAACCGACTCTTGCAGCAACAACCAATCCGGCAAGTGTAAGGTATACATCTGCAGATCCATCCGGCGAACGCAGTTCTACAGTCTGTTTGTCAATAGTTCTTGCCTGTTTCTCTGATTCCAGCGGGTTTACAGAGTGAAGCATATTTTTCTCAGCCAACCAGCCGAGTGGAACTCTAACCAGAACAGATCGGTTTCTATCTCCCCAGCAGATACTTGTGGGAGCCTCC
Organism: uncultured Muribaculaceae bacterium; assembly: GCA_964351405.1. GTDB lineage: Bacteria > Bacteroidota > Bacteroidia > Bacteroidales > UBA932 > Bact-08. The sequence goes on from CAYGOE010000013.1 coordinate 19,836, forward strand.
TGATTAGGAACCAGCCGGAAATATGAAGTAGGATTTGTATTTCCGAATGCTGTAAGTGAAGGTGCGCAACGGATATAACCAGCAATCGCTTTAAGTGCTTCATCAGAAAGTCCTTTATTGCTGTCTGTCATTACAGAGAGCCCGTTTTTCATAATTCTGGTATGAAAGTGCAGACCGCTACCTGCTTTTCCAACGGTTATTTTGGGGGCAAATGTAACATTAAGCCTGTATCTATGGGCCAGTGTTCTGATAATCCACTTTGCAAGAACCAGTTGATCTGCAGCTCTTTCAACAGGAGAAACCAAAAATTCAATCTCGCACTGCTCATAGTCGTTACCTTCAAAACTGAAGTTTCCCACCTCGGAGTGTCCATATTTTAACTCACCTCCGCAGGAGGCAATAAGATTCATCGCTTCACAGCGGAACATCTCAAATTTTGTATAAGGGGATGATTCGTGATACCCTTTCTGGTCCGGAACAGGGAACAAAGAGTCTGATTCGTCGCTGATGTAGAACTCAAGCTCTCCCATTGCCTCAAAAGTAAGGCCGGTCTTTTTTGTAAATGCTTCAGAGGCCTTTTTAAGAGTGTGTTCGGGAGAGCTCTCAAGAGGAAGCCCCTCTTTTGTAAAGTATGAGCAGAGTAGCCCAAGTGTAGGTATCTCTGCAAAAGGGTCAAGATATGCACTCGAGAATTTCGGAACCACATACAGGTCACTTGAGCCCGCTTCTATATAAGGAAAGAGACTGGATCCGTCAACCCGTTCACCATATGTGAGTATGTTTTCCAGATATTGCAAACTGGTTATTGAGAAGTTTAAGGTTTTTAATCTTCCGTCTGCAGCTGTATATCTGAAATTAACCATTCGCACTCCCTTATCAATGATAAAATTGATTATGTCTTTTCGGGTAAACTCTGCAGGATGCTTTTGTAAATATGAAACTAGCGGGTTAATGTTATATTCGATAAATGAATCCATACCTTTATTATGAATGTTAATAATAATTATTGAAATTGCAATAAATTGGTTGCAAATGTAAGGATAATTTACAAATTTATAATATTTGAGATATTTTATATTTTATATAACTTTGTAACTCGATGAAAATTTCTGCAAAATCTCGGTTAATAACCCTTTTGATAGTAATAACAGCAACTGTAATGACAGTTGTCTTAGTTTTCTATACTATTGAAAGGCAGAAATCAGAAAGAAGTGAACAGAGAGACCCCACAGAATTTTTATATGCTATTCCGGTTGACGCTGCTGCAATATTTGTATTTAACAGTTTTGAAAATCTTCACCGGACAATCAGTTTGAACAACCCTCTTTTTGGAGATCTCCTTTTTAAAAATACCCCACTGAAAAATCTGACAAATAGTCTTTATGAGCTATGTTCAGATGAAACAATGCAGAGTCTAAAGGCGGGAGGTTGTGCTATATCGCTTCACTACTCGGCAAAAGATAAGATCTCTCCACTTTTGGTCATAGATTTCAATAGTGCAGATAAATCAAAGATATTGAATGTACTAAATACAAAAAAGAGTGCAGGATCCATAAGATCGTTTAGTGGCAAAAAGGTAGAGAAGTGGGAGAGTGTAGAGTTTACCATTGTAGATAATAAGATTATTGCCAGCGACTCTCCTATTATATTGGAGTCCTCACTGCGACACCTCGCATCCGGTGCTTCAATAATAGACAATGAAGATTTTAAAGAGCTACTATCCGGTAGAGAGATCTTAAACGCAGCACTATTTTTGAATCACTCCCAATCGGGGAAGTTCTTCTCCGGATTTGCAAGCCGAGATTACCTTAAATATGCAGATTTTACTTCCCGCTTCACAGGGTGGAGCTCTATGGAAATTTCAACTGGTTCTGATAAATTAACTCTTGATGGAGAGGTGATTAATTCAAAAGGTTATGCCAACTACGCTACCACCTTTTTTGATCTTAACGGAAACCAACCCTCAGTTATGAGTGTGCTACCTTCGGAAACCTTCTCTCTGCTTACATTTACAATTGAAGATCTCTCAAAATATATCAGAAACTTTTCAAGATACAATGAGTTCTATAAAAAGAGAGATGCAAAAGCTCTTGCAGATGCCGAACGATGGTTTCTTTCTCACAATCCAAGGGAGTTATCCTGTGCACTTGTTCCATACGGAGGTGTTTTTGAATGGATAACAATTGTAAGAAAAGATAAACCTTGGTATAATTTTCTGGAAACTTTTCTTATCAAAGGCCGGCAGCCGGAGAAACCTGTAGATTTTAAAAATAAAGGTTCACTTTCGCTGCTCTTTGGCTCCATCTTTTCAAATACACAAGAGGAGAGCATTCTTGTTCAGGATGGGTGGATATACATTGGGAAGAGTGCACTTCTGGCAGAGATTGCTCAAGGAGCATTCAAAAGATTTACAATGCAGGATTGGCTCATCCAGACAAAGGCATACAATTTGCTCAACACCAAAGATTGTATGTTATCATTGATAGTAAACGGATCCCAGGCACCGGACTCACTGTTGAGATTTTTCAGAGATGACATTAAAAACGTTCTAAGCAGAACAGTAAAAAAGAGCAATGTATTGGTCACAGCTTTTCAGTTAAACAAAAACGAGGAGAGGGGAGTATATCTGAATTTATTTGCATATGCAGACAGTACTCAGATTCCGGCACCCCGGATTGAATCTTCCGGAAGTAAACCATCCGGCTGGAAGAGCGACACACTTATTACAATACCGAAAGGGCCGTATGAGGTAATCAATTTCAATAACAGAGAAAAGGAGTTTTTGGTACAGCTTCCAAACTATACTCTAATGCTATCTGACAGCAAGATGGACGGTCTATGGGCGATTCCTTTCTCCTCTCCACTATGCGGTTATGTTAGACAGGTAGATTTCTTTAAAAATGGTAAGCTTCAGATGCTGTTTGCAAGTGGAAACAAGCTATATTTGTTGGACAGGCTTGGAAGGTTTGTCGCCCCCTATCCCAAGAGCGTTACAGATGAAATAACACTGGGACCACAGGTTTACGATATTAAAGGAGATGGAGATTATGCAATTATGCTGCTTCATAAAGATAATACTTTAAGACTATATGACAGAACTGCAGGAGTATACCCGAGATGGAACAATATCTCTGTAGAGGAGAGAATTAAGAGTTTTCCGGAGCTTATTGTATCCGGAGAAAACAGATATTGGGTATTAAGAACATCTTTAAGAACAATGATATACTCAATAAATGGCACTCCTGTTGCCAATTTCACAGGAGATATGAGACTTGCCAACAACACACCTGTAAAACCGAATAGGCAAGGGGTGGTTACAGTAAAGACAGCAAGTGGTAAAAATATTTCAGTTGACCTTGAAACCGGTAATATTAAAAGAAGCAAATAGATTAATAATGGAAGGTTTTTTTACATTTGTTTTAGCAATAATTCTCCTGTTTTGGTTACTAGGCAGAATCGCCCCATTTCTTTTAGCCTGGTGGGTAAGAAAAAAATTCAGGGGGATGGAGCAGCAGCAGAAGAGGTACACAAATACCAATACAGACTTTAAAGAGGGAGATGTTCTTGTAGAGGTAGAGAAAGAGGATAGGAAAGTTGTGGACAGCAGTGTAGGAGAGTATGTAGATTTTGAAGAGACTAAGTAGCGATGAAAACATTTTTAAGACTTCTGGAGTTTGCCAGACCTCACAGAAAGTTTTGGCCAAGGTATTTGATAGTTTCAATACTTTCAGTTATTTTCGGAATTGTCTACTATGCTCTTCTGGAACCTCTACTAACAGTTCTCTTTGTACCTGAGAATATTGACCTTTCTGCTACTCTTCCTCAATTTACACTTTCGGTTGACTATTTCAAGTCTGCATTCAGATTCTATCTTGGGAACTTTATGCAAAACTACGGTCTTCTTACAGGTCTTGTGTATGTATGTCTGGTTTTAATTTTGACCTCCTTTATCTCAAATCTTCTACGCTACCTTTCACAAAGAATACTTGTGAGTATGAGAACCCATATTATGAGAAATGTGCGGAGAGAGTTGTTTAAAAAAATAACTAAACTTCATATAGGCTATTTTAACACACACAGGAAAGGGGATATTCTCTCAAGTATATCAAACGATGTTACTGAGGTTCAGAACGGAGTTGCAAACAGCTTTCATATACTCTTCCGAGAGCCGCTGCTGATAATCGGATTTCTGTCTGTATTGTTCTATATGTCTCCAAAGCTAACTGCCGTAACGCTACTAACTCTTCCTATCTCTGTATTTTTTATAGGGCGCCTAAGCAGAAAACTCAGAAGAGAGGCTTCACAGGCACAGAGTATGATGGGAAGAATTGTAAGTTATTTTGAGGAGGCACTTACGGGTGCAAGAATAATAAAGGCATTCAATGCTCAGAAATATGTAAACAAAAGCTTCCAGGTAAGTAACGAAACGCACAGGCTAATTACAAAAAAGATGTTCAACCGTCAGGAGCTTGCCTCACCTCTCTCCGAATTTCTTGGAGTCTCCGTAACTGCTGCTGTTCTCTTCTATGGGGGCTATCTTCAAATGAGAGGAGAGCTTGGGATGGATATGCCGTCATTTGTTGTCTACATAAGTTTCTATTACAAAGTTCTGGAACCGGCAAAGGTAATTTCCAATGCATATGCTAACCTTCAGAGAGGTCTTGCTTCAGGGGAGAGGCTCTTTGCAATTCTGGATATTGAACCGGCAATAAAAAAGAGTGGAAATCCATTATCAATTACTGAGTTCAAAGATAAAATCGAGTTCAGGAATGTCTCTTTTAAATACTTAAACGAACCCGTTCTAAAGGGTATTAATCTCACAATCAATAAGGGTAAAACCATTGCTCTTGTAGGCCCTTCGGGAGCCGGCAAGAGTACCCTGGCAGACCTTATACCTCGTTTTTACGATGTTACTTCTGGTCAGATTCTATTGGACAGCAATGACATAAGAGACTATGAGCCCAAAGAGCTTATTGCCCTTATGGGAATTGTTACCCAAGAGGCAATCCTCTTCAACGATAGTGTATACAACAACATAACTTTTGGATTAGAGGGGGTTACTGCAGAAGATGTCGAGAGAGCAGCAAAGATTGCAAACGCACACGAATTCATTGTCAATCTTGAGAGTGGGTACGATACAAATATTGGAGACCGAGGAGCAAACCTCTCCGGAGGTCAGCGGCAGAGGATTGCAATTGCAAGAGCAGTTCTTAAAAACCCTCCGATTCTCATTTTGGATGAGGCAACATCTGCTCTGGACACAGAGAGTGAAAAACTGGTACAGGAGGCACTCACAAACCTGATGAAAAACCGAACTTCAATTGTTATTGCTCACAGACTTTCAACAATTCAGCACGCAGACGAGATAGTGGTTATCAAGGATGGCAGCATTGCAGAAAGAGGCCCGCACAAAGATTTAATAGATAAAGGAGGACTATATTCGCATTTGTGCCAGTTACAGACATTCTCCTGATAAAGACAAACAAAAAATGAAAAATTCACTTAACCTCTTACTTGAACAGAGTTTTAAGGAAAACTGGGACTATCCTGCACTGTCAGATTATAAGGGCATTACCCTTAACTACAGGGACGTTGCCCGAAGAATCGAGAAGCTGCACATTGTATATGAGATGCTGGGCTTAAAAAAGGGAGATAAGATATCGCTCTGCTCAAGAAATCAGGCTAACTGGGGGGTTGTCTTTCTATCTGCAATTACATATGGGGCAGTTGCAGTTCCCATACTTCACGAATTCAAACCAGGGAATATCCACCATATTGTAAATCATTCGGAATCAAGAGTTTTTTTTGTTGGAGACATCGTTTGGGAGCTACTTAACGAGAGCGAGATGCCAAACCTGGATGCAGTAATCCAGATAAATGACTTCTCGATACTCTATTGCAAAAACACAAAGATACGAGAGACCAGGGAGCATCTAAATGAACTATTCGGTAAAAAATATCCGAAAAATTTCAGAGCAGAACATCTGAAATATTACGAAGACCAGCCTCAAGAGCTATCGATGATCAACTACACTTCCGGAACGACAGGCTTTTCAAAGGGTGTGATGATTCCATACAGAGCTCTTAAGTCAAATATAGACTTTGCAAAGGAGGTTCAGCCTCACCTAAATAATACATCCAACGTGGTAGCTATGCTTCCAACAGCTCATATGTACGGGATGATGTTTGAGTTCCTTTTTGAGATGACCGTTGGAGCACACGTTCATTTCCTGACAAGAATTCCAAGCCCAAAAATAATTATGGATGCATTTGCAGAGATCAAACCAGATATTGTAGTCTCTGTACCTCTGATAATTGAAAAGATTTATAAGAAAAAGTTGCAGCCGATAATCAATAAAACAGCGATAAGGGTACTACTTAGACTTCCGGTAATTGACCAGAAAATAGAGAAGAGGATAAAGTTGGAGCTGATAAAGACTTTTGGAGGGAAATTTTACGAAGTTATTATTGGAGGTGCAGCGTTCAACAGAGAGGCAGAGCTCTTCTTCAGAAAAATCGGATTCCCTTTCACAGTTGGTTATGGAATGACAGAATGTGCTCCAATTATTACATATGCCCCCTGGCACAATACAAGACTCTATTCCTGCGGAAAGGTTGTACCTCGTATGGAGATAAAGATAGATTCACGAGATCCTGCAAAAATTCCGGGGGAGATTATGTGCAGAGGGGAGAATGTAATGCTAGGCTATTATAAAAACAGAGAGGCAACTGACCAGGTGTTAACCTCAGATGGATGGTTACACACGGGAGATGTTGGGGTAATAGATTCAGATGGTTATCTATACATTAGGGGGCGTTCAAAGAGTATGATACTGGGTCCATCCGGGCAAAATATCTATCCTGAGGAGATAGAGAGCATTATCAATAATATGCAGTATGTGGTAGAATCTCTTGTTATTGAGGAGAGTGGCTTATTATCTGCTCTGGTTTATCCAGATTTTGAACAGGCAGAGAGTGACGGAATAAACGAGAGTGCTCTTAATAAAAAAATGGAGGAGATAAGGGTGGCGGTAAACGAAGAGTTGCCAAATTACAGCAAGATTCAGGAGATAAGAATTTTTCCGGAAGAGTTTGAGAAGACACCAAAACGAAGTATTAAAAGATACCTTTATCAGAGGACAGACTTATAGTTATGGATGAAAAACAGAGACAGTTTGACAAGAGTTACCTTGATATGGCCGAAGTATGGTCAAAAAACTCTTATTGTAAAAGAAGGCAGGTTGGTGCACTTCTGGTGAAAGATCGGATGATAATATCCGACGGATATAATGGAACACCTGCTGGGTTCGAAAACAGATGCGAAGATGAAGAGGGCAAGACTATTCCCTATGTTCTTCACGCAGAGGCAAATGCTATAACAAAAGTTGCCAAGTCGGGTAATAGCAGCTCAGGAGCTACTATGTATGTGACAACATCCCCCTGCCTGGAGTGTGCAAAACTTATCATTCAGGCCGGAATTGTCCGTCTTGTTTTTCGAAACAACTATCGCAGAACCGATGGCATAGACCTGCTTACCAGAGCAGGAGTTGATGTAGTAAATTTTACCGAATAACTTAAAAATTGTATGAGCAAACTATCAGATAAATTTAGGACCCATTCGTGGGCATTTGTAATAATAATCTTTCTTTTAGGAGCTCTCTCCTTTAAGCTTTTTTCCGAGTTTCGTGCTTCAAAAGAGCTTAAGCTTACCGCAGGCAAATGGGATAAACTATTGCTTGTACTATCTCAGGTAGATGGAAACTATGTAGATACTGTTAACTACAGCAAGGTCACAGAGGATGCCATCCCTTATATTCTGCAAAAACTTGACCCCCATTCTGTTTATCTTACTCCACAGGAGTTGACTAATGCAGATGAGCAGCTTCAGGGGAATTTTGATGGAATAGGTGTTCAATTTAATGTTCCTAATGATACCGCCGTTGTAATCAACGTTATACCCGGTGGTCCTTCGGAGAGGGCCGGAATATTATCTGGTGACAGATTGGTAAAAGTTAATGGAGAGGATGTAGCAGGAGTTAAGATGAACCAGGACTCTCTCGTTAGAAGATTAAGGGGTAAATCCGGAACAAAAGTTAATGTAGAGGTTAAGAGGGTAGGGGTAAAGGATTTGGTCTCCTTTGACATTCGCCGTGATAAGATACCTGTTAAGAGTATTGATGTCTCATTTATGATAAATGACACAACCGGATATATTAAACTCTCCAAGTTTACAAGAACCAGCTACAAAGAGTTTATGGAGGCCGTATCTGCTCTTAAAAATCAAGGGATGAGATCTCTGTTGTTCGACTTAAGAGGAAATACAGGAGGCTATTTCGATCAGGCACTGCTTCTATCCAATGAGTTCCTCAATAAAGGAGATCTGATTGTCTATATGCAGGGCAGGCACAGACCAAGACAAAACTTCTATGCAGACAATAACGGAAAATACAGAGATCTCTCCATCAAAGTGATCATAGATGAAGGCTCTGCCTCTTCAAGCGAGATCTTTGCAGGGGCAATTCAAGATAATGACAGAGGATTCATAGTAGGGAGGCGCTCTTTCGGTAAAGGGTTGGTACAGGAGCCCATATACTTCTCAGATAACTCCGGGATAAGGCTCACTGTAGCAAGATTCTATACTCCTACCGGTAGATCTATTCAAAAACCATATGACGAAAATTACAGAGAGGATATTATTGAGAGGTACCGTCACGGAGAGATGCTTAACAAAGACAGCATCAGAACCAATGACTCTCTTAAATATACCACTCCAAAGGGTAAGACTGTATATGGAGGAGGAGGGATAACTCCGGATATATTCGTTCCGATTGACACAACAGGTATTGGTCCTCTCTTTATCAAAGTTTCAAACCAGGGGCTCACGTTTCGCTTTAGTGCGAGGATGGCTGACGATTACAGACTGCTCCTCAATAAAATTACAAATTTAAAAGAGCTTAATAATTTTTTCTCAGAGGTAGACTTCGAGCAACGCTTTCTTCAGTTTGCTTCATCAAACGGGGTAACAGCAACCAAAAAGGAGTGGGAGGAGAGCAAAGAGCTTATTTTAAATCACATCAGAGCATTTGTGGGTAGATACACTCCATTGGACGACAATGCGTTTTATCCTATTTTACTGGAGAAAGATATTACGGTGATAACTGCTATTGGGCTATAAACCTGTAGACAATCTCCCCGGTTTGACGCTCGGGAGCTGTAGAAGAGGCGGTAAATCTGGAAGATTTTGCCGCCTTTATTGCGTACTCCTGTAAACAAACATCAGATGAAGAGCCCCGGGGTTTAACAATGGCAGAGATAACGTACCCTTTTCGGTTTACAACTATGGATACAGTTACATCTCCTCCTCCCACACATTTATAGACCGGAATCGGTAGGCTCATAGATTTGCGCCCCTGCAGAAAGTACGAGATAACCGATGGTCCTTTGTAGCTCTCTGTTTTAGTCTCTGTACTCTGTTGAGGGTCTGCAACTTCGTCGCTGCCGATGTTTGCTTGTGCCTCTGCGCGGGCTGCGTCAAGCCTCTGCTGCACTCGGCGTGCATCTTCATAGATTTGATTAGGATTTTTATTACGATCGTCCTTCAAATTTGAGCCCTTCACAGAAGAGGCATCAACCACCACGTTTCTTACAGTGGCGTTTGAAGAGAGAATATTGTCCAGCTCTCTGCTTACATCTGCCTTTAACTGCTCCTTTTTTTCAATCTCTTCAAGCAGCTCCTCTTTTGTAAAGTCTAAAATAAACGAACTCTCCTCCTTAAGCATAAAATTGATTCTGTAGCCCAATAGAATTATTAGCAGCAGAAGGTGAAATGCCACGGTAAGATAGAGCCCCGCATTATTGTCTCGTCTAAACATTATTTTTTCTGTAGAGCTTTCTCAATAGTAGCAAGAAGGATACCAATCGCAACCTGATTGTGTCCGCCTTGCGGAATTATTATATCTGCATACCTCTTACTTGGTTCAATAAACTGTAGATGCATAGGCTTAACGGTCTTCTCATACCTCTCCAGAACCTTCTCGATTGTTCTACCCCTCTCTATGTTATCTCTTTTTATAACTCTTCCCAGCCGATCGTCTGCATCTGCATCTACAAAAACTTTAATATCTATACAATCTCTGAGTTCAGAACAGGTGTAGATTAGTATCCCCTCAACTATTACAACTATTGATGGCCTTACCTTTACTGTCTCTGTAGATGACCTGGAGCAGGTGAGGTAGGAGTAGACAGGTTGCTCTATCGATTTTCCCGCTTTAAGATTGTTCAAATGTTTTACAAGTAGCTTAAAATCGATAGAGTCCGGGTGGTCAAAATTTAATTCAAGCCGCTCTTCAATAGGAAGGTGGCTGTTATCTTTGTAGTAGGAATCTTGGGGGATAACTACAACTTCACTGTCTGCCAGTATTTTTGTTATCTCCCTTACTACGGTAGTTTTTCCTGATCCGGTTCCCCCGGCAATTCCAATTACAAGCATATTAAGTAGTTAAAATTCTGCGTTTTTAGGAGATCTTGGGAAAGGAATTACATCACGAATGTTGCCCATACCTGTTACAAAAAGCAGAAGCCTTTCGAAACCAAGGCCGAATCCTGAATGAGGGACAGTCCCAAACTTACGGGTATCAATATACCACCATAGAGTTTTAGTATCCATATCCATCTCCTCGACTCTTGTGATAAGTTTCTCAAGAGACTCCTCCCTTTGTGATCCTCCAATAATTTCACCTATCTTAGGAAACAGAATATCCATTGCACGGACTGTCTTTCCGTCATCGTTCTGCTTCATATAAAAAGCCTTGATCTCTTTAGGGTAGTCTGTTAGAATCACTGGCTTTTTAAAGTGTCTCTCTACCAGATACCTTTCGTGCTCACTCTGTAAATCTGTTCCCCACGATACAGGATACTCAAACTTCTGTCCAGACTTTATCAAAATGTCAACACCTTCTGTATATGAAAGTCTTACAAAATCTGTCCCGGTAACCCCTTTTAATCTTTCAATAAGCTCCTTATCAAACATATCGTTTAGGAACTGAAGGTCATCCATACAATTTTCAAGAGCATAGTTTACAAGGTATTTGATAAAATCTTCTGCAAGATCCATATTATCTTTTATCTCATAAAATGCCATCTCCGGTTCAATCATCCAGAACTCCGAGAGGTGTCTTGGAGTGTTTGAGTTCTCTGCCCGGAAAGTTGGTCCGAAGGTATAGATCTCCCCAAGAGCAAGTGCTCCGAGCTCTCCCTCAAGCTGACCGCTCACGGTGAGGTTTGCAGATTTACCAAAGAAATCCTGAGAGTAATCTATAGATCCATCCTCTTGTTTTGGGGGATTTTGCAAATCTAGGGTTGTAACCTGAAACATAGCTCCTGCCCCCTCCGCATCGGATGCGGTTATTATTGGAGTATGAAGGTTGTAAAAACCACGGTCGTTAAAGTATTTATGTATCGCAAAAGACATAGCGTGTCTTATGCGGAATATACAACCAAATGTATTGGTTCTGGGCCTGAGGTGCCCTATTTCACGCAGGAATTCCATACTATGTCCCTTTTTTTGAAGGGGGTAACTTTCGGGATCTGCAGTGCCATAAATCTCGAGTGATTTAGCACTCACCTCAACAGCCTGGCCGCTCCCCAAAGATGCAACCAGCTCGCCGTATACTCCAATTGATGCACCGGTGGTAACCCCTTTTAGCATCTCCTCTGTAAAGATAGTCCCGTCAAAAACTATCTGTATATTTTTCACTGTTGAGCCGTCATTAAGGGCTGCGAATGTGATGTTTTTATTTCCCCTCTTTGTCCTAACCCATCCCTTTACCAGAATTGCCATTCCCGGGGACATTTTAAGCAATTCAGATACTTTAACTCTTCTTTGGTTTTCCATTTTATGTTTATGATAATATTTATTCATATAATTATACTCTCTCTCTTGAAAGTAGCACGAGTTGAAAGGTTTTTAACCCAAAACACGAATATTCCGGTTAGTATTAGATTTAGTACAATGCTTAATACCGAAATGATCAGTGCAGGGCCACCAATATTATAGCTTAGAGCAATAAAGATAATCCCTGCGATCAGAAAGAGAGAGAACGATAGAATTTTTTTCATCAGCTGTAGTCTCTAAATAGTAAAAAATTTAGCGGCAAATTTACAAAAAATGCCGCTAAATGACAATAAGATTGTTTTAATGCTTTACCTGCAAATGGTTCGATGGAGTACTCTCATTCCAGCATCTGTCAATTGCAGTAACTATATAGATGTACCTTTCTTGGGAGTTGTTCTCTTTTATAGTAACATACTCGGGTTTGTGTGAGATTTTGATCAGATACTTACTATCATTTGTATTTGGTGTTACCCCTTCTGGAAATCTGTATATAGCAAAAAATCTGGCACTCTGCATAGGATCACTGCTCTGCGGATGGAACCAGCTCAATTTGCCACTTTTAAATACAAGTTTTGAGACCGGTAGGGGAGCTATAGTGTCCAGGTTTGTATATTCAGGGATAAGTGCAGGATATCTTTGATACTTCAAAGAGAGTGAATCGGTAAAGCCATCAGGATTAAGATTCAAACTCCATCCCGGCCACCAGACATTCCCGTGTACATTAGGCAACTTCCTAACCATCTTCATTTTGGCCTCAAATTGGGTTTTTAGTGGATTATCTAAATCTGCCTCAGTAAATGTGCTTATATTCTGTCCTATGTAGAGTTGACCTCCAAAGTTTGAATTACTCCACCACTCGATGAGTGTTTTGTAATCTGCTGCAGGATGGCCGATTTTCCAGTAAATTTGGGGAACATTATAGTCTATCCACCCATTTTTTACCCAAAGAGGTACATCGGCATAAAGCTGATCATAATTGGAGAGTCCATTAGTTTTACTACCGCTAGAGTCAGGTGTATCCTTTAGGTTGCGATGGATACCAAAGGGGCTTATCCCGAACCTAACCCAAGGTTTGATTGCCTTTATTGTGTCATTCAAGGCTTTGATTAGTGTCGTTACATTATTCCTTCTCCAGTCTCCCTTTTGCCAGTATTCAAAACCCTGATTTTTAGCATATTTTACAAACGAGGCGTCGTCGTGAAACTCCTCAAACTGAATAGGGTAAGGATAGAAATAGTCATCAAAATGAATCGCATCGAGGTCATACCGGCTCACCAAATCTGAAATTACCTTCACAGTATGCTCTATAGCTTGAGGCTCTCCCGGGTCAAAATAGAGTTGTTTCCCATATCTTTTAAAAATGGATGGGTTTTTAAAATAGAGATGATCCGGATGAAGTTGCTCTGACTCATTTGAAGTTACCCTGTAAGGGTTGCACCAAGCGTGTAACTCCATCCCTCTTGCGTGGCTCTCCTGAATCATAAACTCAAGAGGGTCCCATAAAGGATTGGGCGCTTTTCCCTGCTCTCCGGCAATAAATCTGCTCCAGGGTTCGATTTCAGATATAAAGAAGGCGTCTGCCTGAGGTCTAACCTGAAAAATAACGGCATTTATTCCGGCCTTTTCAAAGTTGTCCAGTGTTTTTCTAAACATCTCCTTGATGGAGTCTGTTGTCATATTTTTAAACTGTTGGTTGCCAACAGTGTGTATCCAAGCACCACGGAACTCTCTTTTAGGTAGCTCCTGTGAAAATGTCAGTGAGAGTGATAGTGACAGAATGATGGTGAGTAAAGCTCTTTTTACCATACACGATATTTTTTACTCTATACCCATTGCTTTTAAAATTCGAATTGGAATCTCTGTGTTATCCATTCTTCCGGAGAAGAGACGGCTTCCCGGACCGGTAGAGTATACCGGAACAGCAGTTCCTGTATGAGAAGATGTATTCCAGCCTACGTTTGCTTTGTTGTTAAGCTCTTTAACTGCATCTTTACTCAGCTTATCTACAGATACAGACTTACTTTGAGACGCTAGTTCGTTAAGATTCAGCACATACCCACGCTCTCTTCCAAGGGTCATCCCTCCTGTTTCGTGGTCTGCAGTTACAATAATCAAGGTTTCGTTAGGATATTTTCTTGCAAAGCTAACAGCAACATTTACTGCCTCTGCAAAGTCCAGCGTCTCTAAAATATTGGTTTTAGCATCATTATCGTGACCTGCCCAATCTATTTTACCCCCCTCTGCAACCAAGAAGAACCCTTCTACACCGTAGAGGTGATCAATTGCGGCAGCAACAACGTGTTTAAGAGAAAGGTCAGTATCTGTTTTGTCAATTACATATGGTAGTGGTCCCTCTTTACCAGCTTCCTGAAAGAGCGCCATTTTTTTAGCTCCCTTTTTTGAGGCATACTCTCTGAGCCCTCTGGCAATTGTGTATCCCCCCTCTTCAAGTATCTCGTAGATGCTTTTCTTATCTTTATTCTCGCCGGTTGGTTGAGCAAAACCTCCTCCTCCGAAGAAGTCAAAACCGCTGGCAGGAATCTGAACAGCTATATCATAATAGCTGTTACGACTTGTACTGTTTGCATAAAAGGCAGCCGGAGTAGCGTGATCTATAGTAACATTTGATACAATTCCCACAGGTATACCACTCTCTTTTATCTTATATGAAATACTTTTAAGCTTGTTATTCTGCGGGTCAACTCCCAGCATTCCATTGTTGGTTTTATAACCGGTAGAGAGTGCTGTGCCGGCAGCCGAGGAGCAAGTGATGTAGGAGTTTGCAGAGTATGTGGTTGACATTCCCATTACAGGAAATTTAGTAAATGAGAGAGCCTCATTAGATATCTCCCCCTTTTGGGTTGAGAGATAGGCCTCCGCCATTGATATTTGTGCCAGTCCCATTCCGTCACCAATAAAAAGAAAAACAAATCTTGGTCTCTCCATTGATTTTCCTTGACCCCGGCCTTGCCCCGCAACCCTGGTTCTCTCCTGAGCTGTAATCAAATAAGGTATTGCTAAAAGGATTACTAATAATGTTAAAAATCTTTTTTTCATCTCTTTACTCTATTTAGTTTTTACTACTTATTTAAACAAGAAAGGGTGCACTTCTGTTTAATGAAGTCACCCTATTCCTGAATTGTTATTAATAATCAGTTATTGACAGGCTCTCCTCTTCTGGCATTGTACATTATCTTCAGGGCGGATGTTCTCCTTAACTCCTGTTTGATATCTGTAATAATACCCATTCGGACATTAATATCTGCTTTAATAGATACAGTCATAAACTGACGGTCAACTTCACTTTTTGTCTCCCGCTCAGAAGCGATGAAGTCTCTTATGTCTGCAACTGTCTTGAACGAATCGTTTAGCTGTATACGTGCATCTGTACCAACCTGTGCTTGTCTGTTTGCAACAGGAGTTCCAACATAGATGTATGCAGCCAGATCTTTTCTCTCTAGTTTAGCGATTTCGGTAGCCTCAGGTACCTTTACGACAACCAACCTGTCTGTCTGACGCATACTGGTAGATACCATAAAGAAAAATAGAATCATAAAGACAATATCGGGGAGTGATGCCGTACTTAATGCAGGTACACCCTTTTTTCCGTGCTTTGAAAATTTTGCCATATTACTTCCCTTTTATTATCATTTTTTACCTGTCTCCTTAGGGTCTGCCTCTGAAATATTCTGTGGTATAGCTTCCCTTACGATTCTTTGTTTGTCCTCGTCAAGGGCAATATATACTTTACCAAAGTTTTTCATTGCAAATTCATCCCGAATCTCATTAACGGCCTTCACTAGCTCATTCTGAACCTGAATATAGGCATTATAACTTGTTCCACGGTCGTTTTGAAGTGAGATAACCCCTTCGGATACAGCAAAATTACCAAAACCCTCAATCATTTTATCCTTCCTGTCCGGAAGAGTTTCAACATTTGCAGGGTTTGTAAGGAACTCTTTTGCCTTATCTTTAAGTTGGGAAACATCCATAATCTGACCCCCGGCCAAAAGAACATCTAAGCTGTTAATACGAACAACCAAGATATTTCTACGGTTGATCTGGATATCATCCTGCTTTTGATTCTCATCCGGCATAGGCGGAAGACGACGTTGCAAACCTGCCTCTACATCCATGGTTGTCACCATTAAAAAGAATATAAGAAGCAAGAAGGCTATATCGGCCATCGACCCTGCGTTGATTTCCTGTACTGGTCTTGCCATATAAAATTGTATTAACGGTTTTTAACCATATTTATTACGCCACCTGCAACGATTGCAGTTATAGATACCAAAAACAGAAGGTAGGTAATTATAAGACCTGTGTCTGTAATTTTTAGTGTTGAGGCAGTAGGCTCGTTTTCCAAGGTTGTCATAAGAGGGTCGCCCGATGCAAGCATATAGGCAAGTCCTACAACCACAACAACAAGGATTAGGCTGTAAATCGCCTTCTTAATCGATTTCGGATTGCCGATCATCTGCAGAAGCGGTAGCCCCAATGCCAATACAATAGCAACACCAAAAAGAAGATAAGCATAACCGAGAAATGTATCGATCATACCCTCTTTATTGGTGAAGAAGGCTATGGTAATAACCACTGCCAATCCTAGTAGTATATAAGATAAATATTTTATGAATTTTGACATAATTCGTTATTTTTTAGCCTTTACCAAGATATCGATAAGCGAGATTGATGCGTCTTCCATAGTAACAACGATTGAATCAATTTTTGACACAAGGTAGTTGTAGAAAAACTGAAGAATAATCGCTACGATAAGACCTCCAACGGTTGTGATAAGAGCAACTTTAATACCACCGGCAACGATGTTTGGAGAGATATCTCCGGCTGCCTGGATTGCGTCAAATGCACCGATCATACCGATAACTGTTCCAAGGAATCCTAACATAGGAGCAACTGAGATAAAGAGCTGGATCCAAGAGAGACCATTTTCCAAAAGACTCATCTGAATTGATCCGTATGAAACTACCGATTTCTCAACAACATCTATTCCCTCGTCTACGCGAGATAGACCTTGATAGAAGATACTTGCTACAGGACCTCTGGTATTGCGACAAATCTCTTTAGCTGCCTCAATTCCTCCGGTTGCGTAAGCCTCCTCTATGCTTTTAAGAAGTTTGTCTGTATTGGTTGATGCCATATTAAGATAGATAATCCTCTCAATCGCAATAGCAAGACCAAAAATAAGACACAAAAGAACGGTTGCCATAAAACCAGCACCACCCTCGATGAATTTGGTTTTAAGCTGTTGGTGAATAGGGATTTCCTGTTGTACTGTCTGATCTGTAGTCGGATCCGGTGTTTGAGCAGTAGCATACTGTGCAGAAATGGTAATAAAGCCAATTACTGCCAAAAACATGAAAAATTTTTTCATAAATTTTTGAATGATTAAAGTATTAAACAATGTATTTTAAATAGTTATCTGTTTTCAGACAAAAGTCAATTGTCGTGCAATTTATAAAGAAATTTTAAATAAATACTAATTGATTGAAATTTCTCCTCTTAAGTTTTTTTGCAAATGCTCTTTAATTAAGTGAATATCACTATATTGACCTAGTAAAAAAAATAATTTGGAGACCGCAGCCTCAGTTGTGGAATCAAATCCGGAGACAACCCCGATCTTCTTGAGTAGTATGCCTGTAGAGTATGTATCCATATCTACGCTCCCGGCAAGACACTGTGACACATTAAGGATTATTATACCTCTCTCAATTGCATCTCTTAACAGATTAATAAACCAACTTTTTGTAGGTGCATTTCCGGAGCCGTAGGTCTCCAATATGACCGCCCTTAAATTCTTAGTTTTGAGAAAGCTCTCTGTTACCGCTTCTGAGATACCGGGGTGGATCTTAAATATTGCAACATTTGTATCCATAACTGAGTTTACCCGGAGCTCCTCTTGATTAATCGCAGGATAGTTTATGAAGGGTGTGTTATATTTTATGTGTATTCCGGCCACAGCAAGGCAAGGGTAGTTTGCAGAGCGGAATGCACGAAAGTTCTCGGCATTGTACTTTGTGGTTCTGTTACCCCTGTATAGCTGACTTTCAAAGTATACACACACCTCAGGAACAATTGCCCTCCCAATTGAGTCTTTAGCTGCCGCAATCTCAATTGAGGAGATCAGATTCTCCTTACCATCGGTACGCAGCATCCCAATAGGCAACTGACTTCCGGTAAAAACTACCGGCTTACCCAGGTTTTCAAACATAAAACTTAATGCAGATGCTGAGTAGGACATCGTGTCTGTACCGTGTAAAACTACAAAACCATCATATTTAGTGTACCTCTCCTTAATTAGATTTGCTATATCAACCCAAATGTGTACCTCAATTTCTGACGAGTCAATCGGAGGGTCAAAAGAGAAGATGTCTATTTTATGAACAAGTTTTTTGAGCTCGGGAACCTCATCCAAAATTTGGGTGAAGTTGAAGGGAATCAATGTCATTGTATCAGGATCTTGTTTCATCCCTATGGTACCTCCGGTGTATATGAGCAAGATTTTAGATTTCATTACAAAACAATTATTTAAATGGGTCACAATTATCTGAAATTAAAAATATTTTTTGCATTAGCTGAGGTGACAGAACAGATTTCATCAAAAGAGCACCCTTTTATTTCTGCGACCTTTTCGGCAATAATTTTAACGTAAGAGGGTTGGTTTCTCTTACCCCTGAAAGGAGCAGGTGTCAGCCAAGGCGCATCTGTCTCCAACACGATACTCTCTAAGGCAACTTTTTCAAGAACAGCGGGAAGGTTGCTGTTTTTATAGGTAACAACACCACCGACTCCAATTTTAAAATTACCAGCTCTGAGGATTCGCCGGTAAGTTTCATAACTTCCGGAAAATGCGTGAAATACCCCCCTTAGTAAAAGATCGGAGTTTCTTTCAAGAACGTTTAATATCTCCTCTGTAGCATCCCTGGAGTGAATAATTACAGGGAGCTCTCTTCTAGCCGCAAACCTAAGCTGCTCTTCAAAAACTATTATCTGCTCAGGAAAATGCTCCTTAGACCAATAACCGTCCAGCCCAATTTCACCAATGGCTATGTATCTCTGTTGGTCAATGTTTTCAAGGACAAATTCCAGTTCATCTCTCCAGTTATCATTTACAGAGGTCGGATGCAGACCAAGAGAGGGATAGGCAAAACCCTGCAAGGATAGCGATAACTCAGTCATCTTATTGTAGGTGCTGCTGTCAACTGCGGGTAAAATAATTTTTGACACCCCATTGCTTTTTGCGATTGTGATTACATCAGCTAGATCTGATTCAAAATCTGAGTCATACAGATGGACGTGCGTGTCTATAAGTTCGGTCATATTTGGAATACTGCGCTCTATGTTAAGATATACCTTTTGCCTGCAACTGCCTCTACTCTTCCATCCAGTTCCAGCTCCAGAAGTAGTGAAGAGAGTGTTGAAATGTTAATGCCGGTCAGGGCTAAAAGACTATCTATCTCAATCTCCGGATTGTGCCTCAAAGCTAATAATATTTTCTCTTTCTCCCTGCTGTCGGCTATGAATAGTTTATCTCCATAGAGCTTATCTGCAGATGGGGGAGTTTCCCATCCCAAAGATCTCATCACCTCTGTTGTGCTATGAAAAATTGATGCCATATTTTTGGATATAAGCAAATTACATCCCGCGGATGAGAGGTCCGTAACCCTGCCTGGAAGTGCGAAAATCTCTCTGGAGTAGGAGTTTGCCAATGTTGCTGTAATCATTGCCCCCCCCTTCTCTCCAGATTCAACTATAATCGTTGCCTCACTTAACCCGGCAATAATTCTGTTTCTCTGTATAAAATTAATCTTATGATTTTCGCTCTCCCGGGGGAACTCAGATATTAGTGCCCCGCTGCAGAGAATCCTCTTTGCGTAATCTGTATGAGCAACGGGATAGATGCTGTCCAAACCACCTGCAAGAACTGCAATTGTCGTCAGGTTGTATTCCAGAGCTGCTTTGTGTGCAGCAATATCAATTCCGTAAGCCAAGCCGCTCACAATAGATGCGCCAGCTCTCAACTGAGATAGTTCACGAACAATTTTTGTACACATATTTACCCCGTAATTTGTGGATCTTCTTGTCCCAACAATTGATATCATTCTTGTCTCATTGAGCGGTGCCTGACCTGCCTTATAGAGTATCAGCGGATAGTCCGGGCACTCAAGAAGATTAGAGGGATAGTCACACAGCGGGTCTTCAGAGCAAAGGAGAGATATATTCCTGGATTGCGCCCACTCAATCTCTTTTCTGGCAAGGGAGAGATTCTCCGGATTTACCAGAGCGTCAAAAAAAGAGTAACTCTTTCCGAAAATATCCATAAGATCACCTCTTGTAAGAGTGAAAACTGCCTCTGCACTTCTACGCAGTTCTATAAGCTCTCTCGCTGCCTTCCCATTATACATCATAATAGTATTTAGGGCAACCATATACTCCAGTTCATTTCTTTCCATAGTGTAAAAATAAAAAGCAGAGATTACTCTCTGGTTTTAAATCAGATAAAAAAAATCCAGAAATGGAAAAAGTTGATTTCAGGAATCAGATAATTAGCATTGCATCACCGTATGTGCCAAATTTGTACCCCTCTTTTTGAGCTGTGTGGTATGCTTTCATCACATTTTCAAACCCTCCGAAGGCAGCTGCAGTCATAAGCATTGTGCTCTGTGGAAGCTGGAAGTTTGAGATAAAGGCATCTGCAATAGAGAAAGAGTAAGGAGGGAAGATAAATTTATTGGTCCAACCCTTGTATGGTTTAAGCTGATTATGAGTAGTTACCGATGTCTCTATTGCACGCATTACAGAAGCTCCAACCGCAAAGACCTTTTTTCCGCTCGCTTTAGCTTTGTTAATCATATCTGCACTCTCTTCTGTAATTATCACCTGCTCGGAATCCATCTTATGTTTTGAAAGATCCTCGACATCAACTGTGCGGAAATGTCCCAGACCCATATGAAGAGTTATGCAAGTTATCTCTACTCCGTTAATTTCAAGGCGTTTTAAAAGCTCACGGCTAAAGTGTAGCCCGGCAGCAGGAACAGCAACCGCACCCTCGTGTTCTGCAAAAATGGTTTGATATCTCTCTGTGTCCAGCGCCTCTGCTTTGGGCCTTATCCATTTTGGAATAGGAATCTCACCAAGTTTGAAAAGGGTTGAGCGAAACTCTTCGTGGGTTCCGTCAAAAAGGAAACGAAGCGTCCTGCCCCTTGATGTTGTATTGTCTATAACCTCTGCAACCAGATTGTCATTCTCTCCGAAATAGAGTTTGTTCCCGATACGAATTTTTCTCGCGGGGTCAACCAAAACATCCCATAGCCTCTGCTCTTTGCTTAGCTCTCGTAGCAGAAATACCTCAATCTCGGCCCCGGTCTTCTCTTTGTTTCCGTATAGTCTTGCGGGAAATACTTTTGTATTATTGAAAATAAAGATATCCTCTTCTGTGCAGTACTCAAGAATATCTTTGAAGATTTTGTGTTCAATCTCTCCTGTTTTTCTGTTTAAAACCAATAGTCTTGATTCGTCGCGGTATTTCGATGGATATTTTGCAATCTGTTCCGGGTTAAGAGGGTAGTTAAATTGGGATAATTTCATATAAAAGGTGTTGTTGTTAAAAAATAAACAAGTACATTATTATACGTATTATTGAAGAAAAAGTTTCAAATTGTCCATAGAAATTGCATTTTCCACCTTAAAGCCTCC
>CAYGOE010000014.1:0-40898 GCA_964351405.1 uncultured Muribaculaceae bacterium
GTTATACAGTAGAGAGGTGGGCATCACAATAAGCGAAGGCAGATGTTCAAAACTCTCCTGCGAATAGATATATTCTAGCAAAGCGATGGTCTGAACAGTTTTACCTAACCCCATATCATCTGCAAGGCAACCCCCAAGCCCATTATTATAGAGCCACACAAGCCAGTGAAAGCCATTTATCTGATAAGGTCTCAGCTCTGCTTTAAGAGTGGAGGGTACTTCCGGAAAATCTTGATTATTTGTTGGCAATAAAATTTCCTGAGAGATCACTTCAAATGGTTCTGCCAATTTGAACTGGCTCCTCTTAAGGTGGAAATTATCTCCGCTACTTTTACCGAAAAGCATCAATTCATAATAACGATCAAACCATTCTGCAGGCAATATTGCAATAGTCCCGTCCGGGAGAAGATACTCCCTCCTATTTTCAAGAATATGGTTGCGGAAGCGGCAGAATGGGATTCGGAAATCACCAAAAACAACAATGCATTGAAGATCAAACCAGTCACGCCCAGTCTCAAGATTTGTCTCCATTGAGATCTCACCAAGATAATAGGTTTGATCAAAAATATTCTGTGAAAAATGGAACAGTTGCAAAATATCTTTGTGGCTATTGATCCAATCCACCATATCAGAAAAATCTCCGTTTAACTCCGATATCATTTTTTCTGAATACGAAAAGTGGCTTGGACCGGTTTGTTGAAGACCATTATCAAGCAGTAGCTTAATGAGGTCGTTTTCCCACTGTTTATTCGGATAAAACCAACGTAAGGAGATATCTCCTCCATTTTCGTCAACAATTACTATTTTTTTATTTGAATAATCCAGTGGGTATTTTTTCTTTTCATAATAGAAGCTCATCAATAGAGTAGGCTTACCGTGCCAGTCTGCTTCAAAAGAAATATGTGCCTCTTTTTCCGGTTCTATCTCTCTGATATTAACACCTACTGCATTAACTTTGAATTTAAGCAAACAAGTCCGGACAAATGTTTTCAGATACTGGTTCTCCGATGATGAAGGTACTGTTATAACCTTTTTTGTGAAGAAGGGGATTAACTTTTTAACGTCGATATCTTCAAAAAAAAGTAAAACCTTGTTGGTTACAATAGCAGCCGGCTCCTCGCTAAGTGAGATGCAATTTTTGGAGTAGAGTTCAATAGCTCCAGACTCTCCTTCTACGCTTATATAGTAGTGCAAACCAGACTCGATATCTTTTATAAATGTAAAGACAGCTTGAGATGGTTTTTCTGTAACTCGGATTCGATCCTGTGGCCACAGATTCCGGCTTTTTACATCAGATCTGTAATAAAGAGGCATTCCCGAAGAGTATAACAACCTAATTATTTTTCTGTGATACCCCTCAATATTTGGCCTTATATACCTATTGATAGTGTCGGAAGAGACCTTGGAGTAAAAGGTTTTGAGACTCTTCTCTTTAGAGAAGTTTTTCATCAAAGAGTGATCACAATAGCTGAGTGAAAGGGTTAGTACCTTCTGTGAGAGGTCATTCAATTGTAAATCTTGTGATGAAGATTCTGTCGCTATCTCTATAATGGATAGAACTCCGGAAGTCTCTTCATATACTATAACCGGTTGAAAAACATATCCCCATAAAGGATGTTCGGAAATCGCAAGGGCTATCTTCTTATCCATCTTTATCTATTAAACAGAAAATATTCCCGGCCATCGGATAGTAATGAATTATCAATTTTAGACTTGCAAATTTAATGAATATGCCACATATATCAAGTCTAGACAAATATAAATTACCTATATTTTGGCAATAATTTATATTAATAAAAGAGCTATTTTACAATGAAACTCTCCGTTACAGATAGGATATAGGGAATCATACTGGAACTGGTTACAATTATAGCAGGAATATTCACAGAAATATTCACCATTGAAGATCAAGATACCTTTGATGCCATAATTAATAGATCTGATGAATTGGCTCACTTTATCGATTATTATAAACTAAAAACAGCAAGTTAAGAACTTGCGAAACTTAGATAAATTATAATAAAAGAGGTTCACTGCATATGATAGCAATCGAAACCCAAAAATGACTAAAGGAATTTTTATGAAATAAAGGAATTTACAAAAAAGGAAAAAGTAAGAGGCTTGCACTGCAACAGATGACACAATAAAAGCAGGTAGAGATACCTGCCTTTATTTGTACCCGGAACAGGGCTCGAACCTGCACATCCTTGCGAACACTGGTCCCTGAAACCAGCGCGTCTACCAATTCCGCCATCCGGGCTTATATTCTTAGTTTGGGATTGCAAATGTAATATTTTTTTTAGACACCAATACCTTGAACTCTAAATTTATCCCTCTCGTCTAAAAAAAGAGGATTAATAGTTGAGCAGTTAAAACTCTTAGAAACATTGTGAGAGGATATACAGTTGCATAACTTACTGCGGGCAGATCATTACCCGCTACTGCATTTGAGTATGCCAGAGCAGGCGGGTCTGTTGTACTTCCGGACAT
Organism: uncultured Muribaculaceae bacterium; assembly: GCA_964351405.1. Classification (GTDB taxonomy): domain Bacteria; phylum Bacteroidota; class Bacteroidia; order Bacteroidales; family UBA932; genus Bact-08. The sequence goes on from CAYGOE010000014.1 coordinate 2,491, forward strand.
CAGACCCATAACTGTAAAGTAGTTGAGTTTGAAAATCCATCTGGCTGCTATACCAACTAAAAGCAGGGGAACAACTGTGATTATTGCTCCGTACACTATCCATATAGCTCCACCTTTATTCAGGATTGTATCAACAAACGAACCTCCTGCGTCTAGACCCACACAGGCCAGAAAGAGAGAGATTCCAACCTCACGAAGCATAAGATTGGCGCTCATTGTAGTGTATGTCACCAATTTTAACTTCGGACCGAAGCGGCTCATAAGGATTGCGATTATGAGCGGACCTCCTGCCAGCCCCAGTTTTACCGGCTGAGGTATACCAGGTATAAAGAATGGTATCGAACCAACCACTATCCCCAGCACTATTCCTAAAAAGATTGCGGCTAGATTTGGCTCGCGCAACCTGTGCATTGAGTTCCCCAGTAATTTGGCAGCAGCCTCGATGCTATCTTCGGTACCGACAACGGTTAATCTGTCCCCTATCTGCAGTTTCAAGTCCGGCTTGGCAACCAGGTCTACCCCTGCTCGGTTTATGCGAGTAACTGTTATACCGAAAGCGCGGCCCAATTTAAGATCTGAGAGACTCTTCCCGTTAACCTGATCTTTGGTAACCATAACCCTTTTAGGCATCACCTTAAGGTCATTTATGCTCCAATCTTCGTCACTCCGTATAACCTCTTCTCCCAGAAATGCCACAATTGAGTCGCGATCTCTCTTTCCAAGTATAACCAGCACCTCATATCCCTTGTCAATAAGTGTTCCTGCTCCTGCTATTGTTACATCTCCGTTAGCTCTCTTCACTCTTGATATCACAAAACTCCTATCAAGAAGTTTTTTTATACTCTCTATCTTTTTCCCGTAAATTGAAGGATTGTTTATAGCTATAGATAATTTAAGGGTTTCGTTGGGGTTATCTCTGTTTTGCTCCTCAATCTTCTCCAACTCACTTTTAAGACTTATCTTAAATATAACCTTAACCAGCAAAATAGACATAATTATACCAAGGACACCAAGCGGATAAGCAACTGTGTATCCCATTGCAATTGATGGGTCACTTACTCCGTTTACCTCTATGTAGGTTTGTTGAGCTGCCCCCAGACCCGGTGTATTGGTGATGGCTCCGGATAGTATCCCTACCATTGTGGAGATTGGAAGCCCTGTAATAAAATGGAGAATCACAGTTGTTAACACCCCTAGTAAAACTATTGAAGAGGCAAGCAGATTTAAATTTATCCCACCTTTTTTAAAGGAGGAGAAAAACCCGGGACCAACCTGAAGTCCAATTGAATAAACAAACAAAATAAGCCCAAACTCCTTTACAAAATGGAGCATATCCGGATTAATTCTCAGACCGAAGTGGCTGAATGCAATACCGGCAAAGAGAATCCAGGTAATACCAAACGATATATTTGCAATCTTTATTTTTGAAAGAAGAATTCCAATAGATATTACCGCTGCAAGAATTACAACAGATTGAGCAACACTCTCATTTAGAAATAGAACTTTAATCCATTCCATAAATATAAAATTTGTTCAAAAGTAGCCATTAATTACTAAATTTGAATAAAACATTTTTTATCTCTTAAAAACTTAAACTATGAAACTACTTGATGAATTCAAACAGTTTGCAATGAGAGGCAATGTGGTAGATATGGCCGTCGGTATCATTATCGGTGGTGCGTTCGGGAAGATTGTCTCATCATTTGTCTCCGATGTAATAATGCCTCCGTTGGGTCTTTTAATTGGAGGGGTAAGATTTACAGATCTCAGTATAACTCTTAAGCAACAAGTGATTGATGCTACAGGAACCGTTATAAATCCTGCAGTTACAATTAATTATGGCAACTTTATTCAGGTTATTTTTGATTTTATTATCATTGCCTTTGCAATATTTTCAATGATAAAATTAATGAATAAACTTAATCGGAAAAAGGTAGAAGAGCATACACCTGCTACTCCACCACCTCCTCCTGCCGATATTCAGTTGCTTACCGAAATAAGAGATATTTTAAAGAAGGATCAGAGGTAATTTTTCAAAAAGAGTAACACCGACAGAATTTTTTATCTACATTTGCAATCCCTTTTAAACATCAGGGATTTGGTTCTGTAGCTCAGTTGGTAGAGCACGACACTCTTAATGTTGGGGTCGTGGGTTCGATCCCCACCGGGACCACACCATATTCGGGAGCCGGCAAATAATCTGCCGGCTTTTTTTGAAACTAATAATCATATTTTTCAATACACTAGTTTAGGATGCCATTTTGTTGTAAATTTGTGACAACAGTAAGTAGAAATTAAGCACAACAGAGATGAATAATTTTATATTTCATAACCCTACCAAATTAATTTTTGGGAAAGGTACAATAGCAACCCTGTCAGCTGAGATTCCGGCAGATAAAAGGATACTAGTTACTTTCGGCTCAGGAAGTGTCAAAAATAACGGCGTTTATGATCAAGTAAAAGAGGCCCTAAAAGAGCACACCTTTTTTGAGTTCTGGGGAATAGAGCCCAACCCATCCATAGAGACACTTCGTAAGGCAATAAAACTTGGAAAGGAGAGTAAGTGTGACTTTGTTTTGGCAGTTGGAGGAGGGTCAGTTGCAGATGGCTCTAAACTGATTGCATCCGGTATCCTGTATGAAGGAGACCCCTGGGATATAGTGATTAAAAGAGAGTACTCTGGAGAGAAGAGCCTTCCGTTGGCTTGTGTTTTAACTCTTCCTGCAACAGGATCCGAAATGAATAGAGGAGCAGTTATCTCCAAAAAGGAGACAAATGAAAAATTTGCATTCTACTCAAATACACCTCTGTTCTCAATTCTTGACCCCCAAACCACCTATACACTACCGGATTTTCAGATATCCTGCGGTCTGGCAGATACCTTTGTCCACGTAATAGAACAGTATCTCACTACAACCGGACAATCTCCTCTGATGGACAGGTGGGCGGAGGGCGTTTTAAAAACAATCGTTGAAATTGCTCCCAGAATAATAGATGACCATACAAATTACGATGATATGGCAACATTTATGCTCTCTGCTACAATGGCTCTTAACGGATTTATATCAATGGGAGTAACTCAGGATTGGGCTACACATATGATTGGTCACGAACTTACAGCCCTTCACGGACTAACCCACGGACACACCCTTACAATACTTCTTCCCGGAACTATGTGGGTGATGAGAAATGAGAAGGGAGACAAAATAATTCAATACGGAAAAAGAGTTTTTGGAGTTGATATTCAGGACAGAGAAGAGGCAATATTGGAGACAATTAGGAGAACAGAAGATCTATTCCTTACGCTGGGATTCAAAATAAAACTCTCCGAAAATGGCGTCACCCAAAAAACGATAGATGAGATTGAGAGAAGGTTTACCGAGCGCAACTATAAACTCGGTGAAAATAGATCTGTTACGCCAACCGTGGCAAGAGAGATTATGGAGAGAGTATTTTGACAATATGTAGATTATGCTAAAAGAAGAGATAATAATCAAAGAGGTTCTGGTTTTCAAATCCTATGGTGTACAGTTTGCCATCCCTCTAAAATTTATAGACCAAGTAATTGCTGCTCAGGAGATCACCCCTGTAGACAACACCTCATATTACATCAAAGGAGTAATTGATATTCAGGGGGAGATTATTCCGGTTCTTTCTTTGAGAGCAAGGTTTAAACTGGCCGATAAGGATATATCTATTGACGATAAACTGGTGATTATTAACTTTAATAACGCAAGAGTTGCTCTTGTAGCCGAAGAGAGTTGCGATATCATCACATTTCCAAATGAAGAGATAAAAGAGATAAAGACCATATTCAACGGACTCTCATCTGTCAAACTTGTAAATGGAAAGGCCGGAATAATCTATATCTATGATCCGGATACCTTTCTTTCCAAGGATGAGAGCGTAGAGATAACCTCAGTTATAGCAAAAATTTCTCAAAGCAGAGCTGTATGACAGAAAAAGAGTCTCTGAAAAAGGTTGCCGTGCAAATTGAAAAAGAGCTCGGCCTTTTCTTTCCTGAAAACAGACATGAAGATCTTAAAAGAGGCCTTGTAAACTCTTCTAAAACTCTTTACAGCGACACCAATCCGCAAAGAATTATTGAAGAGATAATCACAAATATAACCATCCAAAAAAACATCCTTGATACTCTTTCGGCTACCCTTACAATTAGCGAAACCTATTTTTTTCGTGAGAGACCTGCAATTTCATTTATTAAGGAGGTTTTGATTCCTAAACTCTACGAAAAACAGGGAAAAATAAAGATATGGAGTGCAGGTTGCAGCTCCGGAGAGGAGCCATATACAATTGCCATATTGCTCAAAGAGCATCTACCTGAGTCCATATCCCAAAGAGTATCAATAATCGCAACAGACGTAAACAGCAAGTCGATACACAAAGCACTGGAGGGAGTTTACTCCGAATGGTCCTTTAGAGAGACACCGGATCTTATTAAGGGCAGATATTTTAACAAGACAAAAGGCGGATGGAGGTTAAATGATGATATCCGTAAAATGGTACACTTCTCATTTTTAAATCTGGTTAAAGATCCCTTTCCTGACCCCATAAACGGAACCGACAATCTGGATATAATTCTTTGCAGGAATGTCCTTATGTACTTCTCATATGAAACAATGAAAAGAGTTGCAGATAAATTCAACAATTCATTAAACGAAAACGGCTGGCTGATAGTAAGCCAGGTAGAACTTAACGATCTCTACCTCTCTCATTTTGAAAAACAGAGTTACGATAACGGGATATTCTATAAAAAGAGCACTGAAAAATACAGCCCAAAAATAAATAAAACTAAGATCGCTATTCGTGAAAGGAGAGATACTCCGGTTAATGATAAAAAAGAGCTCCCCGCTAAAAAAGCAGTTAAAGAAGAGCCGACTCTTGCAGCACTGGAGGATATGTATTTAAACGGTGATTATGAAGCTTGTATAAATGGCTGCAAAAAAGTTTCAGACGAAAAGCCACCAGATCACAAATATTTACACCTGATGGCGAAATGTTTCGCAAACAGAGGAGATTATAATCTGGCTATAGAGTGTATTGATAAAGTAATTGAATCGGGAGTGAGCAGTGAGGATATTTACTATCTTTATGGAACTGTTTTAAAAGAGAATAATGAGCCGGCAAGGGCAGAGAGCGCACTTAAGAAGGGGATATATCTAAATCCGGGACACCTCTTCTCTCACCTTATGTTAGGAAACATTATGAACCAGGAGGGTAAAACAGAGGCGTCGGTCAGATATTACAATAATGTCCTTAATATTCTATCCGGTATTGATGACCAAGCCATTGTTTCCGACTCGGGAGGACTAACAAAAGCCAGAATGAAAGAGATGGTTGAGGCACTCATAAATGACAAAAGAAGATGAAAAGCGATAATCAAATCTTAAGAGAGAGAGCAGTTAAAAATGCACAAAAGGTGGAGAGCAAGATAACTTCTAAAGAGGATTATCTCTCTTTTCTTGAATTTACCCTTCTATCTCAAAGATTTGCCATTGAGAGCAGCTTTGCAACCGAAGTCCATTTTCTAAAAGAGATAACTCCAATTCCAGGCGCACCACATTTTGTATCCGGGGTGATTTTCCACAGAGGTAAGATTCTATCTGTGATAAATTTGAGGTCCCTTTTTAAAATGAAAGAGAGAGGTCTTACAGACTTGAATAAATTCATAATCCTCTCATACAAGGATCTCTATTTTGGTATTATTGCAGATTCAATAACCGGCATAAGCCAAAAGAGCATCTCCTCAATAACCCCTCCTCCATCTACTGTTGACCTGAAAGTCTCTACTTTTATAAGTGGAATATTCCCGGATGGCGTTGTTCTTTTAGATGCAAAAAAACTAATTACAAGTCCAAAAATAATAATTAAATAGATAATGGAAAACTCTTTAAAAATTAAAACAAGAGGCAAACTAATTATTGGTTTTGCAATAATGGTTATATCCACAATAGCCATAACATCTCTTCCTTACAGCAATATTCGTAGAAATGAGTCTGCTAACAGATCTATTCAGGAGATGTATAGCATTGCTTACGAAGTTATAAGTTTAAGAGCCAACATTAACAGTAATAGAGCTATGGCACTGGAACTTATAGTTGATAATGAGAGTGCAATAATATCTGAAAAAGCACAAAAGATTTCTGCAGAAGATGAGCGGTTAATTAAGACTTGCTCAAGCATAGATAGTATGCTTATACACCAAAAGGATATAAGAGCAGATTTCAGAGTGTTAATGGGTGATGTTAAGAGATATGTACAAAATAGGCAACAATTTTTATCTCTAATAAAAGATGGCAAAAAACCCGAAGCACTCACCTTTGTCAAAGAGAATCAGAACGACATCTTCGATAAAATCACCAACAGTACTCTTAATATTGAGAGCAATATTATGAAGATAAAAAGAGATTACCTCAATGCTAACGAAAAGCTTGAATACAGAATAACTCTGCAGGCAATCCTTTTTGGGTCACTACTAATTCTGCTCAATCTCTTTATGGCAATCTTTATTTTGAGTATGATCCGAAAAATAATATCAGAGATAAGGTCCGGGATTGAGGTACTGTATAACTCTTCATCCAACATTCTTAATACTATAACAGATATCTCCACCGGAGCTAGCGAGACTGCTGCAGCGGTATCTGAAACTACTGCAACCATAGAGGAGGTTAGACAGACAGCCACATTATCAAACCAAAAGGCGAAATCTCTCATAGAGAGCTCGCACAAAGTAAGTGACTCGGCAGAAAAAGGAAAAAAATCGCTTGCAGAGGTTATAAAAGGTATGGAGCAGATAGATATCCATATGAATAGAATCTCCGGCACTGTAGTAAAATTATCTGAACAAAACAGAAGAATTGGAGAGATAACATCTACAGTATCGGATATTGCAGACCAATCAAACCTGCTTGCTGTTAATGCAGCAATAGAGGCTGCAAAAGCGGGAGAGCACGGAAGAGGTTTCACGGTTGTTGCTCAGGAGATACGTAATCTTGCAGATCAATCAAAACGGGCAACCCTTCAGGTTAAAGAGATCCTGAACGAAGTCAACAAATCTGTAAACAATGCTGTAGAGGCTACTGATGATGCCGCAAAGAGAGTAGAGTCAGGTAAAATTCTTGTAATGCAAAGCGGCGAGGTAATTGAGATGCTTGCAGAAAACATTGAGGAGGGAGGAGAGGTCTCACTGCAGATCTCATCATCTAACCACCAACAGATGGCAGGGATGGATCAGATTGTACCTGCAATGGAGAATATCAAACGAGCCAGCGAACAGAATGTGGCAGGAATGCAAAAAGCTCAAAGTGCAACTCACGAGATTCACACCCTTGGACAGACTTTAAAAAGAATACTTATAAAATACAATCTATAGCTCTATATGCTCGACAACTTTGAAAATGACAATTTCCTAAAGGAGCTTCTTAATGACTTCAAAGTTGAAGCCATAGAGCACTATGAATTTATTGTAAAAGGAATTACAGATCTTGAACTTGTTTCTGGTGCAGAAAAAAAGCAAGAGATAATTGAGAGAATATACCGCAACACCCATAGTCTTAAGGGTGCTGCAAGGGCTGTAAACCTAAACGAAATTGAGAGGTTGTGCTCCTGTCTGGAGACAATTTTTGGCCATCTGAAGAAAGGAGAGATAGCAGTCACATCCCAACTTCTGGATTCGATGCACAAATCAATTGACGTACTCAAGGTACTCATAGAGAATCTTAATGATGGAGAGAAAAATGGCTCAGTAAGTGCAAATGCAACAATTAGAAATCTGGAGTATCTGCTTAAACTCTCCCTGCAGCAGTTCAAAGACCAGAAAGAGTCGATCTCAGCTTATGCCTCAGAGGTTGCAAACATAATTATTGAAGAGACAACAGAGAGTGATGTACACGAAAAAGAGACAGAGCGTCACGATCTTTACTCAGTAAGAATTCCTACCGGCCATCTGCACCAAATACTATCCGAGAGTGAAGATTTTATAGCAATTAAAACTACTCTGGAATACTACAGAAAGAGTCTGGAGAATGTCTATGTCAGGCATAAAGACGACGAACTGTACAAAATAATAAAAGATCTCATATCATTTCAGTCTGTCTCTTCCAGAATGATTGACGACCTTATTATCAATATAAGAGAGACACTTCTTGCCAACTTCTCAACCCTATTTAAGGTTATTCCTAAGATGATCCGGGATCTCTCAAAAGAGTACTCCAAAGATATTACCCTGAATATCAGAGGTGAAGAGACAGAGATAGACAGAAGAATACTAGAAGAGCTAAAAGATCCACTGATACATATCATCCGTAACTGTATAGACCACGGCATAGAGACCCCCCAGGAGAGAGTTGAGATTGGAAAGGAGATTAGGGGAAAAATTGATATCAGGATTGAAAAACTCATTGACAGAAAGATAAGGATTACCATCTTCGATGACGGTGCCGGTATTAATCTTGAGAGTGTACTCGGCTCAGCAGTTAAGAACGGACTTCTTCCGGGAACAAATACAGAGTCCCTTTCCGAGGAAGAGATAATATCATTAATCTTCAAATCCGGAGTTTCTTCCAGAAAATTTGTCACAGATATCTCCGGCAGAGGTTTGGGAATGTCAATTGTGGCCGAGAAGATTTCAATCCTTGGAGGTTCAATAGATGTGACAACAGAAAAAGGTAAGGGGACAAAATTTACTATAACTCTGCCTCAAACAATCTCTACCTTCAGAGGCATACTTATTGAAACAGAGGGGATGTCTTTAATGATTCCTTCCCTCTATTTAGATAAAGCTGTGAGAGTCTCTCCCGATGTAATTGGAAACATTGGAGATAAAAGCGTCATTAAGTGCATTAACGGTGAAACCATAGGAGTTGTGAGACTCTCGAAAGTACTCGGTATTGAAAGAGCAGATCCTGTAAACAGGAGAAGCGATGTGATAAGGCTGGTAATCCTTATAAGCAATAATAAAAGAATTGCATTTATTGTAGATAAGATAGCCGGAGAGTACGAGGGCATAGTTAAAGATATGGGGCCTCAATTACAATACGTTAGAAATATCGCAGGTGTAACCGTTATAGAAAACGGTAAGGTTATTCCCGTTGTAAATGTAAGTGAGGTGATAGACAGCGCATCGGAAAATCCGGAGCTTTTTGAGCACGAACAATCTATGCAAAACAACCCTCTTACACAGGAGAGGGAGAAGAGAATCCTCATCGTAGAAGACTCTATTACTGTGCGATCAATGCTTAAAAACTTCGTAGAGAATGCCGGTTACTCGGTTACAACAGCAGTTGATGGTCTTGATGGGTATAATAAACTTGAAAACGAGGAGTTTGACCTACTCATATCAGACATAGAGATGCCAAGGATGAACGGATTCGAGTTAACAAAAAGGGTTAGAGAGTCAAAGACTTGCCCTCAGATACCTATTATTCTGGTTACTGCCCTAGAGACACAAAACGATATGAAGATGGGAATGGAGGCGGGAGCAGATGCATATATAATTAAGAGCAATTTTGAAAAGAGCAATCTGGTTCAAACAATAAAAAGGTTTATATAAGAGATAGTTTATGTCCCGAAACAATCTTAACTCCAGCAGACCAATTAGGGTTCTTATAGTTGAGGACTCTACCTTATATCAGAAAATCCTAAGAGGAATACTGAGTGAGAATGATGAATTTGAAGTAGTTGCCGTAGCAAGTAATGGACTTGAAGCAATCAAATACGCAGCACTATATAAACCCGATATTATCAGTATGGATGTTTTTATGCCGGTAATGGATGGCATTGAAGCGACCAAAATGATTATGCAGTCAAATCCTGTTCCAATTGTAATTGTTAGCAATGTTTACCAGACAAGCGACACAGATCTTGCAATAAAAGAGCTAGATGCAGGAGCCGTTTATATACTGCCAAAGCCTGCAGGTCCTTCTGATTCCAACTATACCAAGGAGGCATCTAAATACAGAAACACCCTCAGAATTATGTCTGAGATAAAAGTTGTGAAGAGGATTAATCTTTCTAATGGAAGTAGTTACACAAATTCAATCTTAGTCAACAACTCAGAGGTGGTATCGACTCATAGGCCAAAAATCAAGTGTATGCCTCCTAAGAGTGTAAAGTTAATTGCAATCGGAGCTTCTGCCGGTGGCCCCGAAAGTCTGAAAATATTGCTTAGCAACTTAAGTTTAGAGGTTGCAGCTCCTGTTGTTGTTGTTCAACATATAGACCCTCATTTTATCGAAGGGTTTGCTTCTTGGCTTAACAACTATTCAAGTCGCAGGGTAAAAGTGGCCTCAAAAGGTGAATTACTGGAGGAGAAAACTGTCTATATTGCACCCGGAGAGAGACATATGCGAATAGAAAAGAGTCTCACAATCTCATTCTCTGACTTAAAAAAATCAAATGGTCACGTTCCGTCGGTTGATGTACTTTTTGACAGTATAAATAAGGTGTGCGGAAAGGAGAGCATTGCAATACTTCTCTCAGGTATGGGAAGAGACGGAGCAGATGGCCTGAAAAATCTAAGTGACTCGGGATGTTACACCTTTGCTCAGAACGAAGAGTCATCTCTGGTTTACGGGATGCCAAAAGAGGCCGTGAAACTTGGAGCAGCGTGCCGAGTACTCTCTCCTGAAGATATTGCAAAAGAGATAAATAATATACTAAATAAAAATAGATCATAAAATAATGAATGAATTAGTAAATGGGTATATTCTGGCAGTTGAGGACTCTCTGGTACAGGCAAAAAGGCTGGAATACTTCTTTAAGAAACACCAATTCGATTACCGCATCTTCTCTACAGCAGAGGAGGCTTTGATCTACATAGGAAAGAGAGTACCCTCTCTTATAATAAGCGATATTATAATGCCCGGAATAGATGGGTATCAGTTGTGCAGACAGGTTAAGGAGAGCTCCTCTACCAGCACAATTCCTGTAATTCTACTCACCTCTTTGCAGGATCCCAACGACATAATCAGAGGGCTTCAGGCAGGTGCAGATAATTTTATTACAAAACCTTATGACGAGAAGTATCTCCTCTCAAGAATTGAGCACCTTATCAACAACAGGAGTCAAATCGAGGAGGGGGTTATAAGTTTAAAAGCAGAACCTATCAATCTCAGATACCGTGGAGAGGAGTTTAAAATTTCATCCGGAAGAAGACAGATATTGGACCTTTTAGTATCGGTATATGATACTGCTATTCAGAGAAATGAAGAGTTGACCTCCATCAAGATGAAGCTGGAAGAGACAAACAGAAGTCTCCTGCAGGCAAACGAAGATCTCGACGCATTTTCCCGCACTGTATCACATGACCTTAAGTCTCCACTTGCTGTGATAATTGGGTTTACAAGTGCCATTATTGACAATCCTGAGAGTACTGTGAGTGAAGAGGAGAGAGGTTATGTTAAATACATCCTGGAGTCTGCCCTTGAAATGACCCAACTTATAAAAGATCTTCTGGCCTTCTCCCAATCCGGCAGATTGGAGCTTAAGGAGGAGGAGCTTAATCTCAGCGATATAGCAAATGATATACTGGGAGGCATTTTACTCAGATATCCGGCCAGTAAACCTGTTGTGACAATTGAATCTAACCTTAAAGCACGTGCAGATAACAAATTAATGAGGGTTGTTCTGGATAACCTTATCGGAAATGCAGTGAAATACAGCTCTAAAACCGAAAATCCCGAAATTCATTTCGGCAAAAAAGAGTACTTCGGAAAAGATCTCTTCTTTGTAAAAGATAACGGAGCCGGCTTTGAGATGTCTAAGGCAGATAAGCTTTTCCAACCATTTGTCCGGCTCCATTCAGGAGTTGAGTACAGTGGAACAGGAGTTGGTCTCTCCACAGTTAAACGAATAATTGAAAAGCACGGTGGTGAAATATGGGCTGAATCTGAGTCCGGACAAGGGGCCACTTTTTTCTTTACATTAGAGTAGAAGAGAGTTTAAACCTCTTCACAACAAAATTTATATACGTTTGTTATTAGTTGATAAAAAAGAAAAAAGAAAAACTAATAAATCAGAAACAATAATAAAGAATATAAGTATGAGCGGAGATATTATAATTTGCAACTGCAACGAAGTATATAAAAGTGAAATAGTAAAAGCGATCAAAGAACAGGGATGCAAAACAGTCGAACAGATTGGTGATGCAACAGGTGCAGGTACAATTTGTGGTGGATGTGTAGATGATATTCAGGAGATTCTGGATTCAGAACTCAATAAATAAATAAATAATTAATAATCAGAGTATATTACACAACCTCCCGAAATAAAAAAGGGTGTACAAAATCTTGCACACCCTTATTTTATTGGTAATAAATTACACCGGACTGATTGCACTTACCGGGCATACATCTACACAAGTACCACAATCGGTACATATATTAGGATCAATTACATAGATATCACCGGGAGAGATAGCCTCAACAGGACATTCGTCAATGCAAGTTCCGCAAGCAGTGCAGTCTTCAGAAATTTTGTAAGCCATTTTTTGTTTAATTTAAATTGGTTTGATTGTTGCAAAGATATGAATTTGGTTTAATAGAACAAATACAAATTGTATCTTTGTAGGGACAACTTTAAAAAATATAACTATTGATATGAGAAGCTCTATATTCCCATTAACTCTGGCTGTTGCACTGATGCTCATCTGCTTTACAGCAACCAAAAGCAGGGCGCAAACTCTGGAGTTCGATAAAATGGTTCACGACTTTGGAGATATTATGCTAAAGTCAGGCAAACACTCCCACACATTTACTTTTAAGAATATAAGCACTCAGCCTGTCGTGATTCAGACTGTGATATCTTCTTGCGGTTGCGCCACTCCCGAATGGACAAAGAGTCCGGTTCTGCCGGGTAAAACAGGTACACTAAAGGTTACCTTTCTTAACGACCAGGGCCCCTACCCTTTCGACAAATCGCTAACAGTATATATAACAGGAGAAGCAAGGCCTCTAGTACTTAGAATCAAAGGGGTTGTTCACGACAAACCAAAATCAATAAAAGAGCTCTTCCCGGAGAGTTTCGGGGGCCTCTCCCTTCGAAGCGCAATAATAGATTTGGACAATATTGCTCAGGGAGATGTCAAATACGAGTTAGTTGAAGTAGCAAATACCTCATCCAGAGAGATTCAGGTAGGTTTTTCAAATGCATCTAAGGGTCTCTCATTTGAACTTTCTCCTTCCAAAATAGCACCAGGCTCTAAAGCTCAGCTAAAAGTGACAATAAACACAAATGATGCTGTAAATTGGGGAGATACTGAGTATTCCTGCTCTGTAGTAATAAATGGTAAGGAGGTGCCTTCCAAGGTTGTGCGTGTTGTTGCGAGCATTAGAGACAACTTCTCTTCCCTTACTAAAGAGCAGAGCGAAAACGCCCCGCTTCCTATGGCAAACTCCAGTTCGTTCGATTATGGTAAAGTTAAGGCTGGGACGGTTATTACAACCACCTTTAAAATAAGAAACCTTGGAAGAAGAGATCTTCTTATCCATAAAATAGATACAGGTGATAAAAAAATTTCCGCAAAGAACCCATCAAAAATTGCCCCGGGAGAAACAGGTGTTATAGAAGTTAAGATTGACACCTCTCTGGAGGCAGGAGAGAAGGGGCATATCTTATCGCTCATAACCAACTCACCTTCCAGACCAGTTATAAACCTCATTATAACAGGTAATGTTGTTAAATAGTATCAATAATGCAGGATAACAAATTTGAGAGTGCGCTTCAGGTTAATAAAGGAGTAGAACAACCTCCCGTTGTTAATCCCTATATTGGTAATTTCTACAAAAAAAAGAGAGCCGGGATACTCTCAGAGGATGAGTATATAAATGGCATTCTCGAAGGAAACACAACTATACTTAGTCAGGCAATCACGCTTGTTGAGAGCTCCAGGGCAGACCACAGAGCAATAGCTCAAAGAGTTGTTGCAAGATCTCTCCCCCACGTTGTAAAATCTATGAGAATTGGTATTACTGGTGTGCCCGGTGCAGGGAAAAGCACATTTATTGAGGCTTTTGGCGGATTACTTACAAGCAGGGGTCACAAACTTGCCGTTCTGGCGATAGACCCCAGCAGTGAAAAGACAAAGGGTAGTATTCTTGGAGATAAAACCAGAATGGAGACCCTATGTAATGATAAAAATGCCTTTATAAGGCCCTCTCCAAGCAGCGGCTCACTGGGTGGTGTTGCAAGAAAAACCAGAGAGAGTATCATTCTTTGCGAAGCAGCAGGTTTTGATGTAATAATTATTGAGACAGTTGGAGTAGGACAGTCGGAGACTGCAGTTCACTCTATGAGTGACTTCTTTCTACTGCTTATGCTTGCAGGTGCAGGTGACGAACTTCAGGGGATAAAACGAGGTATTATGGAGATGAGTGACCTTATTGCAATAACTAAATCTGATGGCAGCAACATAAATAAATCAACTCTTGCAAAAGCCCTCTACTCAAATGCGCTTCATCTCTTTCCTCCTGCAAAGTCAGGATGGATACCCACGGCTGTTACAACATCTGCTGTAACTAAAGAGGGACTCGAAGAGGTCCTTAAAATTATTTTTGACTATTTTACTCATACACAGGGTAATGGATACTACCTTTATAATAGAAGAGAGCAATCTAGGTTCTGGATGTACGAAGCGATTCAGGAGGAGTTAAAAAACAGATTCTTTGAAAATCCTGCGATAAAAAAACACCTTAAGTTGTACGAAGATAAGGTCATAAAAGGCGAGATAAGCTCTTTTGCAGCAGCTTCAGAATTAATTTATTTAAACAAAAATCTATGACACCACTACTGGAGGCGCTAAAAAACAGCGTGTTAATCACAGGTCTTGTGATGATAATGATGCTGCTTATTGAGTATATTAACATTCACTCTCACGGAAAAAGTTTTGAAAAACTTAAAAAATCTCCCAAAAAGCAGGTTTTATTTGCTGCACTGCTTGGATTGGTTCCCGGATGCATAGGAGGGTTTGCGGTAGTCTCACTATTTACGCACAAGCTCCTTAGTTTCGGGGCACTTGTTGCTATGATGATAGCTTCGTCCGGAGATGAAGCATTCGTCCTGATGGCCCTGATTCCTAAAACTGCAATCATACTATTTATAATTCTATTTGTAATTGGGGTAATCGTAGGTATTGTTGTGGATAAATTCTATAAAAAAGAGGTTGCACCATTTGAACCGGAGCATTATGCTCTGCACGATAGTTGTTGCTCAGGAAAAAAGGCTACAAACACACCAATATTTGGAGCAAAAATTAGAGATAACTTCAAAATGATATCAAGGGAGAGGCTACTCATAATGGGTGGTATTGCCATCTTTATCTTAGCAGTTGTAGCAGGAATCCTTGAGCACGACCACAATCACGGGGTTGCAGAAAGTCATACTACAACTGATAGTCAAATAGTTGCTCATAACAATACTGCTTTAGAGACACATCAACACGATTCACAAAACACTCCTGCAGACCAAAAGAGTTGCATTCAGGACGAGATGCAAGAGCATAAGCAAGAGCATAAGCACGACGAGAACTGCACAGATCACAATCCTGCAGAAGAGGCTCATAATCACGACCTCGGTGTAATTGATGGTCATAATCACGGAAGCTTTGATATATTAAATGAGAGGTGGCTCAATCTTATTTTTGCGGGAGTGAGTCTTCTTACCCTTCTGTTAACAGCAAAGGCAAATGAGCACTTTATAAAGGAGCACCTATGGAATCACGTTGTTAAAAAACACCTTAAATCAATCTTCCTCTGGACATTCGGAGTTCTTCTGGTAATTCACTTCGGTATGCAGTTTTTACATATAGAGGAGTGGATCGCTCAGAATATTTTCATTATGATTCTTCTTGCAGTTTTGATAGGGATTATTCCCGAATCGGGACCTCATATGGTTTTCATAACCCTGTTTGCAGGGGGATTCATTCCATTTAGTGTGCTGCTTGCCAGTTCAATCGTTCAGGACGGACACACAGCACTTCCTCTTCTTGCAGAGAGCAAGAGCAGTTTTGTTAAATCTAAGGCGATCAATATGGTTGTTGGATTAGTAGTGGGAGTTTTGCTACACCTTTTTGGGTTGTAGCAAACTCCACCACAATTTATTGTTACTCCCCGTTCATTGAGAGCAGAAACTCCAGATTATTATCTGTTCTTATAAGACGACTCTTCATAAACTCCATAGCCTCAACAGAATTCATATCTGCAAGATAGTTTCTTAAGATCCAGATCCTGTTAAGTGTCTCTTTATCGAATAGCAGGTCTTCTCTTCTGGTGCTGCTCAATGTTACATCAACAGATGGGAATACCCTCTTATTGGATAGTTTCCTATCCAGTTGAAGCTCCATATTACCGGTCCCCTTGAACTCCTCAAAGATTACCTCATCCATCTTTGAACCGGTATCTGTCAGAGCTGTAGCAAGAATAGTCAGAGAACCTCCGTTCTCGATATTTCTGGCAGCACCGAAAAAGCGTTTTGGCTTATGTAGTGCGTTTGCATCCACACCTCCACTTAAAACCTTCCCAGATGCAGGCTGAACAGTATTGAATGCTCTTGCAAGACGAGTTATTGAATCCAAAAGGATAACAACATCGTGCCCACACTCAACCAATCTTTTGGCCTTCTCAAGAACAATATTTGCAACTTTTACGTGTCTCTCTGCAGGCTCGTCAAAGGTGGACGCAATCACCTCTCCCTTAACACTTCTCGCCATATCTGTAACCTCTTCCGGGCGTTCATCTATCAATAAAACAATCATATAGACCTCAGGATGATTATCTGCTATTGCATTTGCAATATCTTTCAGTAAAACAGTTTTACCGGTTTTTGGTTGAGCTACAATCAGACCTCTCTGACCTTTACCAATTGGCGCAAAAAGGTCTACAACTCTTGTAGATAGATTGTTATGACCATTAGAAGTAATATTGAACTTCTCCGTTGGGAATAGAGGTGTTAAGAAATCAAATGGTACTCTGTCACGAATAAACTCGGGACTCCTTCCATTTATCTGTTTCACCTTAACCAACGGGAAGTATTTGTCTCCCTCTTTTGGAGGTTTTATCTCTCCTATGAGCGTATCTCCTGTTTTTAAACCATACAGCTTTATCTGCGACTGAGAAACATAAATATCATCAGGAGAGTTAAGGTAGTTATAGTCAGACGACCTTAAAAAGCCATATCCATCGGGCATTATCTCCAAACAACCGGTAGCATCTACAACGCCTTCAAATTCAAATTTTTGTTTTTGAACAACCTCTTTAATGTTATGATTGATTTGTGCTGACTCCTGATTATTACGATTAAAAGGCTCTTTAACCGGCGCACCTTTAGAATCCTCTCGCTTTTGACTATCTCTTGGTTCACGTAAAGCACTCCTCTGATGACCCTGGTTCCTTAGCTCCTCAACAACTGCAGTTACTGCTGCAACCCTATGTTCATTGGAGATTGTCTCCGAGGTTGTCTCCGGGAATGTCTCTTTTATTGACTCTTTAGCAGTTAACTCTGCTGCGAGAATGGCTGCTTTCTCTTTAGATGCATTGCTTTTACGACCCCTGCGAGAGCGTAATTTTTCACTATTTTGAGGTTGTATCTCATTAACTGTATTTACAATCGGAGAGTCTGCAACCGAAAGTAAATCTAGCTCATCGTTTGGAGTTAGAGTGGAAAGAGGCTGTTGAAGAGGTGCGAGTTTCTGCTCGGCAGGCAGTACTCTCTTCTGCTCGGCAGGCAGTACTCTCTTCTGCTGGTTGAATGGTCTGCTCTTATCGTAAACTCTTCTTGGCTGATTATTACTTCCCTGCTCTCTTTTTGCAGTTTGAGATGTTTGAGCCGACTGAATAGGTTGACCTTTAACATCTTTATCGACAGGTTTTGGTTGATCAGGCTCTTTACCTCGTTGAGTATCTTTATTTATTATGTTTTTTCTGTTTTTAGGCTCTCTTCTTACAATAGGCCTCTTTGGTAAAGGCTCTGATGAATTACTGCCAACTTTTGCTTGTTCGTCAAGGATTTCATATATTAAATCCTCTCTTGTCATTCCTTTTGCCTTGCTGATTTTTAGCCCATTAGCAATAGCAATAAGCTCTTCCTGACTCTTGCTGCTTAATCCTAGTATATCGTGCATTGATTTATTTTGTGTGGATGTGATTTATCCGAATAGATATCAAAATCTGTGACAAAAGTACAATTAAAAATTTGAAAAACAAAAAAAGTGGAGAAATACCCCACTTTTTAAAAAATTCCTTAATTATTATTATTTTGCTGCTACTACATCTATCTCTATAAGCGCCCCTTTAGGCAGAGCTACTACTGCAAATGCAACCCTGGCAGGATATGGCTCATTATAGAAAGATGCATAAACCTCATTCATTGCCGTAAAATCTTTCATATCCGTCAAGTAAACGGTAGATTTAACAACATTATCAAAACTGTAACCGGCTTCCGAAAGAATATAGCCTATATTTTTGAGAACCTGCTCTGCCTGCTCCTTCACTCCTCCAGGAACAAACTCTCCGGTTGTTGCATCAACCGGAAGCTGACCGGAAACATATAAAAAACCGTTTGACTCTATTGCCTGACTGTATGGCCCTACAGCCTTTGGTGCTCTCTGTGTAGATATTACCCTTTTACTCATAATAAATATTTCTTCTAAATAGCTATGTTAAAATTATAATATAAAAATTTCAGAATTATGCTCAGATATTAAGGGGGTTAGAATCCGCCTCCCCTGTCCCAGTAACTAGCACTCTTCTTGAACTTCAACAGATCTGCCAATGCAGAGGCCTTGGCATTGATACGGAAGCTCCAGCTCTCCCACATACCGCTTGGAACCCACGATACAGAGATAAGGAAGCAGTGCAGGTCATATGTTGCGCTCAGTTGTGTTGTGGTAAGCGCCATCTTCATAAGGTCTACACCTGTGTTTAGGTTGACATTTAGATCTTTGCCTAGACGTATCTGAGCAGATATGCCCAGGGTTTGCATATGGTTGTTAATCTTGTTTAATCTTCCGCCAACATTCTGGTAAGATTGACTGTAGGAGTAGTTATAATTGAAGTTGACAGACCAAGGGTTGCTTGGATCCAGATAGTAGACCCACCCTCCCGGGATGTACTCACCGGTTACAGGGTGGGTATATGTTCTAATATATTCCGATTCTTTACTCTCGCCCGATGCTCCGCCGGCACCTCTTCCGCTACCCTTCTCCGGAAGACCCATCCCCGCACCTTTACGTTCACCTGACCCGGAAAACTGATAGGAGAGAGACATACTTGCATTAGTTAGCCTTGCCAGTTTGTACCACCCCTCTTTTACAAAATTAAATTGATTGTATTTTTTTCCCTCATTGTCAATAGCATATGGATCCAAGTTTGCGTTGGCGTTAAATGCCAGAGAGCCAAAAATTGTTGTACTCATACTCACCGATATGTTCGAAAGCTTCAAGGAGTCTGCAAGAAAGTTGTAAGAGCCTCCAAGGGAGAGATTATCGATAAGCTTAATTTTCTTGATACCACCATCAGTAGTATCTTTATCACTGACTATTTTTGCTTCAAGGTTGTTTCCAACTGAAAAACTCATTGAGGCAGAGCTCCCTTTCGAGGGATACCCAAAGATTAGCCCCTCATAGATATTGAACTCTGTCTGTTGCAAAACGCCACTTGGATCTGTATAGATTATAGTTCTGTAACCATTTGCAGCCGTACCCTGTTCCGGTCTGTAGCTTATACTAAAAGAGGGTTTTATCATATGCCGGATAGTTTTAATTTTGCTTCTTGGTCCAAAATTAAACATCCCATATAGAGTTGTACTGGCAGACATTGATGTAGAAAAGTCCTGAGTTACACCAAAATGGCTGAATATATTTCCAATATTGCTCTCTACCCTGTTCGTTTCACTATCGTAAAACTTATTGTTTTTTTGAAAAAACCAGTTCATTCCGTAGCTCACAGAAGGAGAGAACTGAATATAGTTAAAAATATCAAATGTAGGGAGTCCTATCTGGAAGCTATGCTGCATTCCACTCCTGAACTTGGAAAGAAAGTCATCCTCTCCAAACTCTTTAGCCTTGAAATTTATCTTATTATCTAATGTAGTATTGTAACTGAAAGAGATACTTTCGTAAAATCTCTCCTTCCCTGCAGCATCCTTTCTTTTGAAAGGGAATATCCTGTTCATTGTAAGGGTTACATTAGGTACGGTAAAAGCATACGAACTGTCCAGAGAGTTCTGGCTATGCAACATATTTGCCGTAATACTAAAGTTTGATAG
Source organism: uncultured Muribaculaceae bacterium (assembly GCA_964351405.1). Taxonomy (GTDB): domain Bacteria; phylum Bacteroidota; class Bacteroidia; order Bacteroidales; family UBA932; genus Bact-08. Next base: position 22,765 of record CAYGOE010000014.1, read on the forward strand.
TGTCTTCCCGTATGAAATTGATGAGGATATCTGATTCTGAAGGCTCTGTTGAATATCGTAGGAGTTGTATCTGTCGTTCATTGGAGTGGCAAAGTTAACCGATGCCCGGAAAGATGTCCCGGGTTTTGCCTTCATATCCTGAGAGTGACTCCATCTTATCGAAAAGTCCTTTGACTGATTAAAATCCGGAGATCCTTTCTCTCCTACCTGATTAACAGAGTAGTTTAGGTTAAAGTTTCCATCATATTTATATCTCTTTTTATAGCGGGAGGTCATCAGAACGTTCCAGGAGCCTAGAGAGTATAGGTCCGTAGTGAGAGTAAGGTCAAAATGGTCTCCAAATACAAAATAGTAACCCAGCCCCTTTAGAGCAAAGCCTCTGGTTGCCTCTTCGTTAAATGTAGGAATAAGAAGACCACTTGCCCTTTTAACTTGGTTAGGAACAAATCCGAAAGGGAGTGCGAAGGGAACAGGAACATCCTCAACAACCATATATGCAGGTCCAAAAACTGTCACCTTGTTTGGATTGTTTATGATTTTTGCATTTGTCAGTTGTAAATAAAAATGTGGGTGCTCGTGATCACAGGTTGTGTATCTTCCTCCGGATATGTTGATTGAGTTATCCGGCATTTTTTTTAACCTATCTCCATATAAAAAACCCTCTGACTCCTGGGTAACCATATTGGTAATCAATGATTTTCTGGATTCAAAGTTGTACTTAATACTCTCCATAGTGTACTTCTCTCTCCCCTCCGTCATCTCCGGTTTCCCCTGCAATACACCAAGTGAATCTTTAACTCCGGATGCAAAAACGGTTTTTGTGTTCATATCATAGGCCATATAGTCCGATTTTAGCTCCAGGGTACCATACTTAACTATAACATCTCCGTAATAGTAAACCACTCTTTTTCCATCTGAGAAGTCTTCCACAATTGAGTCCCTAGCGCCTGAGAATGCAGGAAAGAGCAGCGAACCTCTAAGTTTTGATGAGTCGGTTACTGGAAGTGAGTCCCTAAGTGGGATTGAGTCCCTCAAAAATAGGGAGTCAACTGATAGAAGAGAGTCCCTAATTAAAGGTGAGCTCTTTTTCTGAAGTGAATCTTTTGGTAAAATGAGGGTATCTTTAGAAGTTGCTTCAACCACTTTGTCAATTGCAGATGAGTCTTGATGAGATTTAACGGTCTCTTGGTTTAAACCGTGCGAATCATTCGAATGAAGTGAACTCGTCCCTCCGCAATTGAATGAGAGCAGGACAACACACACTAGCAAAAGGGACTCTTTTCTCAAAAGCAAAATCGTGTAGGGTTTAATAAAATATGCTATATTTGTGGACTGCAAAGTTAATCATATTTAGCAACTATTATGCCGATAAGAGTACTTTTGGTGATATTTTCTCTCCTCTGGGCTACAACATCCCATAGTCAGGGAAATTCAATGGTGATGCTAAAAAAGGTGGTTATTGACCCAGGACACGGCGGGAAAGATCCTGGTGCATTAAGTGCAGACAGAAAAGTAAAAGAGAAGGATATCACCCTCTCCGTTTCACTTAAACTTGGAGATTTAATTAAAAAAAGCTACCCGGATATCGAGGTAATATTTACCCGAAAGACAGATGTTTTTATTGAATTGGATAAAAGGACAGAGATTGCAAATAAAAATAAGGCAGATCTCTTTATCTCCATTCACGTTAATGCAGCAAAAGCAAGAGCAGCAACAGGTTCAGAGACTTTTGTGATGGGATCAGATAAATCCAGCTCAAATTTTGAGGTAACTATGTTGGAGAATAGTGTAATTATGATGGAGGGGGAAGATTACGCAACCAGATATGAAGGATTTGATCCCAATAACCCGGAGTCATACATAATTTTCACACTTCTTCAGAATGCTCACCTTGAACAGAGCCTTGAGATGGCCTCTCTTGTTCAGAAGCACTTTAATAACGGACCCATAAAAATCAACAGAGGTATTAAACAGGGTCCGCTTTTAGTGCTTTGGAAAACAAGTATGCCTTCTGTTTTAATAGAGTTGGGCTTCATATCAAATCCTCTGGATTTTAAAATCCTGAACAATAACGCCAACCACGACAAGTTTGCCTCTCTAATATTCAATGCATTTAAAGAGTACAAGCAGATCTACGATAAAGATTACAGTTACGGTGAAAGTACGGCATTGAAAGAGGTTATTCCGCAGAGTGAATTGAAGTCAACTCAGGATAGCAGCTTAAAAAAGGGAGGTAAAAAGAGCGAAATTCATTACAGAATACAGATTATGGCAGTAAATAAGATTCTGAGGTCAAACTCACCGGATCTTAAAGGCAGAGAAGCAAATTACATTAAGATGGGCAATCTCTATAAATACACAATTGGAGAGTACCCTAATATCGATATGGCTAAAAATGAGCTGGGTTCTATCCGTAAAGATTTCCCTCAGGCATTTATAATAGTTGTGAGAGACGGAACTATAGTTTCATTAAACTAATATCAGACAAAGAATAATCTATAAAAAAAATGAAAATAAGATTAAACAGAGAGCAAAAAATCGGTCTTTTTGCAATATTGATACTATTCTCCATATATGTAGTTATAAACTATCTAAAAGGGAAGGACCTATTTAGCAACAGAAACACATACTACTCGGTTTTCTATGACATCGACGGTCTGACTTCGACAGGACCGATTTTTATACGAGGCCTCAAGGTTGGAACAATTGAGAGTATAGACTATATACAAATGAGAAATAACTTTTTAGTAAAACTTAAAATTGATGCAGGCTATCAATTCCCGAAAAATTCTGTTGCCGAGATCTATAATGTAGGTATGCTGGGAACTAAGGCTCTAAGAATAAATATTGGTGACGGTACAGCCCTTCTTAATAACCGTGACACAATGCTCTCATCTACCGATCCCGGAATGATAAATAATCTTGTTAATGAGATTTTGCCACTTAAGGATAAGTTATCTGATCTTATTATTACACTAAATACCACATTCGCCAATGTTAATGACGTTCTCAATCCGGAGGCTAAAAAAGATATAGCTCTATCTCTTGAAAACCTCAATAAAACCCTCTCAGGAGCAAAAAATGTGGTTCGTAACCTTGAGCAAAGTGGCCCGGAAATTACCTCTCTAATTGAGAACCTTAATAAATTAACCTCAGATCTTGGCGGTACCACATCTAAACTCAACAACGGGCTGGATAATATAAATGATATAACCGACTCTTTAAAAAAGTCAGATATTGCCGGTACGATCTTATCTCTAAAAGAGCTGTTGGTGCAGATAAAAAATCCTGAAGGGAGCGTTGGAAAACTGCTTTACACAGACTCTGTACACACCTCAATTGACCAACTGATAAGGGATCTGGATAATCTCATCAAAAATATAACCGACAATCCAAAAAAATATATAAAAGTTAGTGTTTTCTAATTTTCTTTTATTTATATTAAGCTGTTTTTAAAGATTTTAAAAACGCAAATAAAAATTAAAAATTTTTCAGTCTGAGATACAGGCTATTAAAAAAATAATGAATTTTCCTATACTTTTTTCATTTTTTTTTAAAAATTTTATCACCAAATTTGTCTACCAATCTTAACCTATCCTAAACTTATGATCGAACCAAAACATACTCTTGTGTGGAATAATTGTCTGCGAATAGTTCGTGATATTATCCGCCCACAGAGCTTCAGAACTTGGTTCGAGCCGATAAATGCGGTTAGGCTTACCGGTTCTGTTCTTACCATAGAGGTTCCCTCTAATTTTTTTCGGGAATACCTGGAAGAGCATTATATAGATCTTATCAGTAAAGCACTAAAAAGAGAGTTGGGTAAAGAGGCAAAGTTGGAGTACAATGTTAGGGTGGTTTCGGGAGAAGATGTTGTTACATATCCTCAGCAATCTGTTCAGGAGATAAAAAATAAATCTGTACCATTTCCAAATCAACCCTCCAATATAACAAACCCTTTTGTAATACCGGGTCTTCAGCAACTGGAGATAGATCCCCAACTGAACCCTAACTACTCATTTGAAAATTTTATAGAGGGAGAGTGTAATAAGCTTGCAAGATCTGCAGGACTCAACATCTCTGCCAACCCGGGCAAAGGTACCTTTAACCCTCTTTTCTTATATGGGGGGTCTGGACTGGGAAAGACACACCTTGCACAGGCAATCGGTATAGCAATCAAAAAGCAGTTCCCGGAGAAGATTGTACTCTATGTAAGTGCAAATCGTTTTATGACCCAATATATGGATGCAACCACGGTAAAAAACAAACTTACCGACTTCCTCCATTTTTATCAGATGATAGACGTTCTCATTATTGACGACGTACACGAATTTGCAGGCAAAACCGGTACTCAGAATGCCTTTTTCCATATTTTCAGCCATCTACACTCTGTGGGTAAACAACTTATCCTCACTTCAGATAAAGCACCGGTAGATCTTCAGGACCTTGAGATGAGGCTCCTTTCAAGATTTAAGTGGGGGCTTTTGGCAGAGTTGCTACCTCCGGACTATCCTACAAGGGTAGCCATTCTCAAAGCAAAAAGCTATAACGACGGAATTACACTGCCGGAAGAGGTGATCTCATTTATTGCCTCCAGAGTATCAACAAATATCCGTGAAATTGAGGGCACCCTAATATCTCTCCTTGCTCAGGCTACACTTACTAACAAAAAAATTGGTCTGGATCTGGCAGAGAAGCTAATAGAAAAACTTGTTACTAAAAATCTGCACGAAATTACCATAGATAAGATTCAAAAAGTTGTCTGTGAATATTTCAAAATAGACTCAGAGCAGTTCCTTAGCTCTTCGCGTAAAAGAGAGTTGGTACAGGCTCGTCAGATATCAATGTACCTGAGCAGAAACCACACGAAAAGCTCTCTTGCATCAATTGGCACTTTAACAGGCGGCAGAGATCACGCCACGGTTCTTCACGCATACAATACTGTATGTGACCTTCTGGATACCGACAGATCTTTTCGTAAATACCTTTCCGAGATAGAGAAACAGCTTCACTCCAACTAATAAATTTTTTAATGGAGAGTTCAAAAATATTTTCAATATTCGATCAAATTACAAAAATCCCCAGAGAGAGCTCAAAAGAGCAAAAGATAATTGAGTTTCTAATCAATTTTGCTAAAGAGCGTTCCCTTGATTATAAAAGAGATGATGCAGGTAATGTGGTTATCCTTAAGCCTGCAACCAAGGGGATGGAAAACGCACCAACAGTTGTATTGCAGAGCCACTCAGATATGGTCTGCGAGAAAAACTCCAATAGCAGCTTCAATTTTGACACCGACCCTATTCAATATGTAACAGAGAGTGGATGGCTCATTGCAAAAGAGACAACATTGGGTGCAGATTGTGGGATTGGAATGGCGGCTCAGCTTGCAATAGTGGATTCTGACGACATCTCTCACGGCCCTTTGGAGGCTCTTTTTACAACTGAGGAGGAGACAGGTCTTACAGGAGCAAAAGCACTTAAACCGGGATTCATCACCGGTAATATTCTAATAAACTTAGATTCAGAGGATGAGGGCGAACTCTTTATAGGATGTGCAGGTGGGGTGGACACAACTGCCCGTTTCTCATATAGTGTAGAAAACGCAGACCAGAACTTGGAATTTCTAAAAGTTGGTTTCTACGGAGCCACAGGCGGTCACAGCGGGGATGATATTCATAAAAACAGAGCTAATGCAAACCAGCTTCTGTTTCGTTATCTCTATCTCTTGTCGCAGAGTTGTGAATTCTCTGTTTGCTCAATTCAGGGAGGAAACAAGCGAAATGCTATAGCCAGAGAGGCTTACGCAGTTATTGCCCTGCTTCCTTGTAAAATAAATACGGCTAGGGAGCTCTTCAATATGACAGAGAGAGAGGTAAAAGAGGAGTATCTGAAATCTGATCCCGATCTTTACGGGAAGATGGAGCTCTCTTCAAAAGAGAGCTATTTCATTGATAAAAAGAGCGTTTCAAATATTATTAATCTGCTAAACGGGCTGCCTCACGGAGTTCTTGCAATGAGTCAGGATATCCCGGATCTTGTTGAGACCTCCACAAATTTTGCATCGGTAAAGATGGATGAAGCCGGAGTCATAAGAGTTGGAACAAGTCAGAGGAGTTCATTGAATTCTGCACGTTTCAATGCTGCCAGACGCATTGAATCCCTGTTTATACTCTCAGGCGCCAAAGTCACTCACGAAAGTGAATACCCGGGATGGAAACCCAGAATGGATTCACCCCTGCTGGAAGTATCGCGTAAAGCATATAGTGATATTTTCAACCAAGAGCCAATCGTGAGAGCAATTCACGCAGGGCTGGAGTGCGGAATGTTTCTTAAAACCTATCCAAAGCTGGATATGATATCATTTGGCCCTACAATCCGAGGAGCTCACGCCCCTGGTGAGAGGCTTGAGATAGCATCAGTAGAGAAGTTCCGGAGGCTACTTTTGGAGATACTCGAAAGATTAAAATAGATAACAGAGCTATGTCGATTATTATTGCACCATCAATGCTGTCGGCAGATTTCGGCAGATTGGACCAACAGGTGGAGATGGTAAACAGAAGTGAAGCAGATTGGTTTCACCTGGATATTATGGACGGACTATTCGTTCCCAACATCTCTTATGGCTTTCCGGTAATAGATGCGATTGCAAAAAAAGCACAAAAACCGATGGATGCACACCTTATGATTGTAGACCCGGACAGATATCTGGAAAAATTTGCAGAGTTGGGTGTTAAGTATCTGAGTGTTCATTATGAGGCCTGTACGCATCTGCATAGATCTCTTCAAAAGATTAAAGCTCTCGGTATGAAAGCTGGGGTTGCACTTAATCCACACACTCCTGTTGAGAATTTAGTCGAAATACTTCCGGATGCCGATTTTGTACTTATAATGTCTGTTAACCCCGGATATGGCGGACAGAGCTTTATCGAGAATACACTTGTTAAAGTTGAGAAACTAAAGAGGATTATTCAGGAGAGATCCCTTGAGACTCTTATAGAGGTTGACGGTGGGGTAAGTATTTCAAATGCAAGCCTTCTTACACAAAAAGGGACAGATATACTTGTTGCCGGCAACTCAATTTTCTCTGCTGCAGATCCCCTTAAAGCAATAAGTGAGCTAAAAAGAGTCTGAGCAGCCCTTCGTTAAAACGGGCAGTGCTACCTAAAATCAAATAATGTACTTAATCTCCTTAAAGGAGTACCTTTTTACACCCCCATCCTCTCTCTCTAGAATGAGACAGGCACTGGAGTCTATGCCTGAGATTCTGGCCTTGAACACCTCACCTTCGGGCATCTGTTGGTAGAGGTGAAAACCCTCTCTGCGATAAAGTGAATCCAAATACTCCTTCTCCAATTTTTTTAAGAAAGGAGCAGATAATGAGGAGTCCGCACTTTTATATAACTCTTTAATTTCATTGCTCAACAATACCAGCTCATTTTTAATATCGTACTCTACCTCTGTTATTGTTGACATCGATACCGGATTTGGCGCATCCGATTGAAATATAGTCTGGTTTACATTTAGTCCGATCCCTACAATAGAACCTGACAAAGTGTCGCCTGTGACGAAATTTTCAATGAGAATCCCACATATTTTCTTCTCTCCTGCATAAATATCATTAGGCCACTTTATTGTGCTCTCTACCCCTCTCTCTTTTAAATATCGCCTTATGCCTACAGTAACAACTTGTGCTATAATAAATTGGTCTTGAGCTTTAATGTTTTTTGGTTTTAGCATTACCGAAAAAGTGAGGTTTTCACCCGGAGCACTCTCCCATTTAGTACCCTTTTGACCTCTGCCACCGGTTTGAAATTTTGCCGCAAAAACTGTAAAATCGTCACATTGACTAACCTGCCTAAGGGCCTCACTGTTAGTAGAATCAATAGTCTCAAACCAATTAATCATATTTGCCATACTAATTATTTTGTTATTGGTCGCAAAATTGCAGTAAATTTGTCGATAATCTACTAAAAAAGACAACTATTGTGCCGTTAAAAAAAGAGAGTACCTCAAAAGAGGCTAAAACGAAAAAAGTGGTTTCAAGTGAAATCTCTATCGATAAAACTACAAAAACTGTTAAAAAAGCTGCCCCAAAAAAACCGACTGTCAGGAAATCTGCAGCCAAGAAAGAGGTATCTGTAGAGACAGTTGCTAAAAAACCGACTGTCAGGAAACCTGCTGCAAAGAAAGAGTTATCTGCAGAGATAGTAGTAAAAAAAGTCGCAGCTAAAAAGCCTGCAGTTAAAACCCCCGATACAAAGCAAGCTGTTGCAAAACAAACTGTTGTAAAAGAGATAGACCTAATAGAGCTAAAATGCATTGCAGATGCAATTCTTGACAAAAAGGGGAGTTATGTTTGCTCATTAAACTTAAGTGCTATTGGAACAGCAATTTGCGACTATTTTGTGATTTGCAATGCAGATTCCAGACCTCAGGTTATGGCTATTGCCGACAATATTGAGGAGATGATGATTAAGAAGTGCAAGAGAAAAGTGCTTAGAATGCAGGGGAAAGAGAACGCATTCTGGATAATTCTGGATTATGCAAATATTGTTGTACACGTTTTCCAGACAGAGTACAGACAGTTTTACAGAATTGAAGATTTGTGGGCAGATGCCGAAAAAACAATTTATCAAGAATAATTTATTAGATGGAAAACCCTAACGAAAATAAAAAACAGGATAAACCGATAAATAAAATATGGCCGCCAAAGTTTAATATTATATGGATCTATATAATATTGCTGGGTGCCATCGCCTATATGTGGACCTCTTACGACAAGCAGGACCCCATAAAATCTGAGTGGCTAAAGGTTAAAGAGCAGATGGTCGCTACAGGTGATGTAGAGAAGATTATCTATGTATCTAACCAGAACAGAGCAGAGGTTTTTATCAAAAAAGACTCCCTTTTTAAGTATAAAGAGATGTTTGGAGGGAAAGAGCCAAAATTTGGCCCCCACTTCTTCTTTCTGGTCTCTACCAATTTTAACCCGGAAGAGCAGTTTGAGATTGTGCGCGAACAACTCCCACCGGAGAATAGGTTCTCTATTGAGACAGAAGAGAGAACCAACTATCTGAGCAGAGCTCTGGAGTGGCTGTTATTCCCTATACTACTTATAGCACTTTGGGTCTTTATGTTCAGGAGAATGAACAAAACAATGGGAGGCGGCGGACAAGGCTCAGGAGGTATCTTCTCTGTTGGAAAGTCTCAGGCAAAGCTTTTTGACAAGGAGAATAACACCAAAGTCACATTCAAGGATGTAGCTGGTCTGGAGGAGGCAAAGGTAGAGGTTATGGAGATTGTAGACTTCCTGAAAAACCCTAAAAAATACACCAGTTTAGGAGGTAAAATACCAAAAGGTGCGCTTCTTGTGGGCCCTCCTGGAACCGGAAAGACACTCCTTGCAAAGGCTGTAGCCGGAGAGGCTAATGTACCTTTCTTCTCAATTTCGGGATCGGATTTCGTAGAGATGTTTGTGGGAGTAGGTGCTTCCAGGGTGAGAGACCTATTCCGTCAGGCAAAAGAGAAGGCTCCTTGTATTGTTTTTATTGATGAGATAGATGCCGTAGGGCGTGCCAGAAGCAAGAATGCCGGGTTCTCATCCAACGATGAAAGAGAAAACACTCTTAACCAACTTCTTACAGAGATGGACGGATTCGGATCAAACTCCGGAGTTATTATATTGGCCGCAACAAACAGGGCAGATATTCTGGACAAGGCGCTTATGAGAGCGGGTCGCTTTGACAGGCAGATTCACGTTGACCTTCCGGAGCTAAGGGAGAGGATAGATATATTTAAAGTCCACCTTAGGCCTCTCAAATTAATTGAGGGATTTGATATCGAATTTCTTGCAAAACAGACCCCGGGATTTTCGGGTGCCGATATCGCAAATGTATGTAACGAAGCAGCCCTTATCGCAGCAAGAAATAATAAGGAAGTTATTGAGAAACAGGATTTTCTGGACGCAGTTGACCGAATTATTGGCGGGCTTGAGAAGAGAAGTAAGATTATCTCACCGGGTGAAAAAAAGACAATTGCCTATCACGAGGCTGGTCACGCTACGGTAAGTTGGATTCTTCCTCACGCGAACCCGCTCTTGAAAGTTACAATTATTCCAAGAGGGCGCGCCCTTGGTGCTGCCTGGTATCTGCCGGAAGAGCGTCAGATAACAACTACAGAACAGCTGATGGACGAGATGGCCGCAACACTTGGTGGAAGAGCTGCAGAGGAGCTTATCAATGGTAAAATTTCAACAGGAGCGCTGAGCGATCTTGAGAAGATAACCAAACAGGCCTATGCTATGGTATCATATCTTGGTATGAGCCCATCTGTTGGTAACATTTCATTTTACGACTCTACAGAGTCTTCCGGCTTTAATATAGGTAAACCTTATAGTGAGAAGACAGCAGAACTTATCGACAATGAAGCTAAAAGACTTGTAGATGAGTCTTATGTGACTGCGAAAAGAATCCTCACTGAGCATATGGAGGGATTCACAAAACTTGCAGAGCTTCTTTTGGAGAAAGAGGTAATCTTCTCGGAAGATCTTGAGAAGATCTTCGGTAAAAGAGAGGGCAGCCAGCCTCCAACCGCCAGTGAGCAGATAATAGAGAACGAACAGGAGGAGGGAAAAAAGCACGAAATAAAAGAGCACGAAGTAACTAAGACAAATGAATAACACAGTCATAAGGTCCCTGAGCGGGGCACTTTTTCTGGTAATAATGACAGGCTCTCTGCTTTTGAGTCCTGTCATTTTTGCCTTAGTGATGATGACCTCCTTATTAATAATGATGAAAGAGTATCTTAATATCTCTCTCGGCAAGCAGTACAAGGTTGGAACCATCTTATCCATAATCTCCGGATTGTTGCTATATACACTTTTTTTTATAGTCTATAGATTAGACTCAAATCCCAACCTTCTATGGATTATGGTGTTACCGGTGATTTTAATTTTTTTATCTACACTTTACGAGAAAAACGAAAAGGGTGAAGTACGCAAAGAGGGGTATATCAACAGCAGTTTTCTAATTGTGGCTATTGTCTATATTGCCCTCCCATTTTCACTGACAAACACTATACTGTTTGACTCAACAGGTGGTTACACTCCAAAACTGCTGCTCTCTATGTTTATAATATTATGGAGTGCAGATGTTGGTGCATATGTATTTGGGATGGCATTTGGCCAGAAGAGTGGACATAGGCTCTACCCTGCAATCTCTCCAAAGAAGTCGTGGGAGGGATTCTTTGGTGGTATTCTATCAACACTTATAACCGCTGTTATATTACAGATCTGTGAACTCATCTCTATTCCAATAGTTCATACAATTGCTATATCTCTGTTAATATTCATTTTCGGGGTTTTTGGAGACTTAGTAGAGTCACTATTAAAACGCAATTTCGGCGTCAAGGATTCTGGCACTATAATGCCCGGGCACGGTGGTCTTCTTGATCGTTTTGATGGAGCTTTGATAGCTTTTCCGGTTGCAATTGCATATATTCAATTATTTGGACTAATTTAGCAGCCGATTTTAAAAACTGAGACATCAAACTATGCGTATACACAAAGAGGGCTATAAAATTATCTTCAACAGTTTCATAATATTGGCTGCTGTAGTTGCACTGTTCTTTTTCTTTGCGGGGCTGTCAACAACAAGTTATATTGCGGCCGCAGCAGGAGCTGTTCTTTTCTTCTTTCTGGTAAGATTCTTTCGGTTTCCTGTCAGATTACCAAAAGATGATGAGAGATCAGTTTTTGCGCCTGCAGACGGTACAATAGTGGAGGTTAGGGAGGTCTTTGAAAACGAGTACCTGAAATGTGAAACTATACAGGTCTCTATTTTTATGTCTGTCTTCAATGTTCATATAAACTGGTTTCCCATTAAGGGTGTTGTAGACTATTTCAAATATCACCCCGGAGACTATCTGGTTGCTATGCACCCTAAATCCTCTGAGAAGAACGAAAGAACTACCGTTGTTATCAATAAAAACGGCACAAAAATACTTATGCGCCAGATAGCAGGCCTGCTTGCGCGCCGTATTGTCTGTTATGCAGTTGAAGGTTACGAAGTTGCACAGGGAGACCAGGTAGGTTTTATTAAATTTGGCTCAAGGGTAGATCTTTTCCTCCCGCTCGACTCAAGGGTTCAGGTAACCAGAGGCCAGAAAGTTAAAGGCTGTAATACAATAATTGCAAAACTTGAGGAGCAAAAAGATATTAAAGAGCCAAAAAGCCTCTCATCTCTTTAACAATTAAGGCTGCAGCCTCACCAGCTGCTTTATCGAAATTGAGCCCCCCTGAGTATCTCCCGGTTTTGTCATCCATCCAGGCAAATGATATAGCTCTGGAAACATTTACAAGTAGGCCGCAACTGCTATTCATACCATACTTTGCAACCTGAGTAACATTACCTCCCTGAGTGCCCACACCGGGAACCAACAGGAAATGGTTTGGGCAATACTCTCTTATCTGAGCAAGCTCCTCCGGCCTGGTTGCACCAACAACAAACATAGTGTTATCTTGTGATCCCCAATTCATAACACTCTCAATCACCCTACGATAAAGGGGAGTTTCACCCACATTTAGTGTTTCAAAATCATCTGCAGATGGATTAGAGGTAAGGGCCAGGACAATAGCCCACTTTCCTCTGTATTTAAGAAACGGCTCTACAGAGTCCCTGCCCATATATGGAGAAAGAGTCACTGCGTCAAAATCCAGCATTTGGAAAAATGCTGAGGCGTACTTAATGGCAGTGTTGCCAATGTCACCTCTTTTGGCATCAGCAATTATGAAAACAGATGGATCCCTCTTGCGAATATACTCTACCGTCATCTTTAGCTGCTCCCACCCTATTGCCCCCTCTGCCTCATAAAATGCCAGATTTGGTTTGTATGCAACTGAGTAATCGATAGTAGCATCAATTATGGCTCTGTTGAAATCAAATATTGGAAACTCCCTCTCCTGTATAAAAGCGGGAAAGAGCGCAGGATCGGAATCAAGACCTGTACAAAGGAAACTCCCCTTGCGTAAAATATTACTATACAGTTGATTATGATCCATAATTAAAATTACTGACCGCTATCTTTGAGCCTCTCTGCGTTCTCTGCAACCTGCAGTTGATCCAAAACCTCTTGAAGTGCCCCATCCATAAACACCGGAAGGTTGTACATTGTGTAGTTAATCCTGTGGTCGGTGACCCTTGACTGGGGGTAGTTATAGGTTCTTATCTTAGCAGATCTGTCTCCGGTAGAGACCATTGTCTTCCTTTTTGCAGATATTTCGCTCAGGTATTTGTCGTACTCAAGATTGTAAATACGTGTACGTAGCTCGGCAAGCGCCTTTTCGTAGTTCTTAATCTGAGATTTTTCGTCCTGACACTGAACCACAATACCAGTAGGTGCGTGTGTGAGGCGAATTGCAGAGTAGGTTGTATTTACAGATTGCCCTCCCGGCCCCGATGAACAGAAAGTGTCTTTTCTTACATCGCTAATATTTAACTCAATATCGAATTCATCTGCCTCAGGTAAAACAGCAATTGAGGCTGCAGATGTGTGTACTCTTCCCTGAGTCTCTGTCTGAGGCACCCTTTGAACCCTGTGAACCCCGCTCTCATATTTAAGAACTCCGTAAACACCGTTACCGGATACCTTGCATATTACCTCTTTAAAACCTCCGGAGGTACCTTCGCTTTGGCTGTTAACCTCCAGTTTCCAACCCCTTCTCTCTGCAAATTTTGAGTACATCCTAAAAAGATCGCCTGCAAAAATTGAGGCCTCATCTCCGCCTGCTCCGGCTCTTATCTCCAGTATAGCATTCTTTGAATCCTGAGGATCTGCCGGGATTAGCAGGAGCTTAATCTCCTCCTCCAGAACCGGTATCTGCGACTCCAGCATTGCTATCTCCTCCTTTGCCATCTCCCTCATCTCCTCATCTCTCTCCACCATTAGAATCTCCTTTGCAGAATCCAGATTGCCCATAAGCAATTTGTATTTCTCACCCGCCTCAACCACCGGCTCTATCTCTCTGTACTCCTTATTCAGAGCTATATATCTCTTCATATCCGACATAACAGATGGGTCTGAGATCTGTTGTGAAAGCGACTCAAACTTCTCCTTCATCCCGGAAAGTTTAGACAATAAACTATTATCACTCATAAAAAATAAATTGAGTGCAAAAATAGTTAAAACAACCCAATATCTGTGCAGTTTTTACAAATCCCTTACACAACGAATGGAAAAACCGGAATTTTTATGGAAATCTGTTCTCTTTAATGCCGATGTATTGTAATAGAGATGCCAGTAACCTGCAACCAGAGAGTCCTTCTCCATAGTTCCCCACCAGGCACCATAGTAATTGATCCCTCCAAAGGCTCCGTTAGAACCTCTGCCTCCACCGGGAAGTGCAGTAAAGCCACTGCTGTTGCTGGCGTCTGTATTAGGATGAGCCCAATCTACTGTTCCCGCCTCCTTAAGCTTACCTCCTGCAACACTTTTTCCCCCAAAATAGTTGTAGAGTTTTGCCCACTCAGCATCCGTAATGATGTGCCAGCCCTCAGGGCAGATTTTGCGAGAATCGGTTGCAGCGTACCAGGTGTAGAGCCTTCCGTATTTAACAGCCAACTCCTCTTTGCCACCGAATACCCATTGGAATTTTGGTTCAATAAGGTCAGAGATGTCAATGTTTGCCGGGTTTGTTGTCTCAATAGGGTCACCGTTGTTGTACCTTGTAACTCTTAAATTCTCTGCCATCCAAATCTGATCGCCGATTTTTACAGTTTTGTAAATATTGCCGTCAATATCGGTTAATTTCTTTTCACAACTACTGGTTAGCAATAGAGTAAAACTTAGCACTAAAAAGCTGTAAATTAATTTACTAAGATTTTTTTTCATTAGACTTTGAATAATTTATTATATACTATTTGGGTTAATAGTGAGTTTGCACTGTAAAGATAGGGCATTGAGTCTATATGTGCAACAAACAGTTACAGATATATTGCAAAAAACAGAACAGGACTCTCGGTTTTTAAATCTCCGAAAGTCCTGACGGTGGGGTGTAACCTCCATTAAAGTTGTCTTGAATCTACAAAATCAAATATTAACCCAGGAACAACTTCATATCTTCATCCACACTCTTGATACCGGCAATTCCAAAGTTCTTTACCAAAACCTCTGCAACATTTGGAGAGAGGAATGCAGGCAATGTTGGGCCGAGGTGTATATTCTTAACTCCAAGAGAGAGAAGTGCGAGAAGTACAATAACAGCCTTCTGCTCATACCAGGCAATATTGTAAGCTATAGGTAGCTCGTTAATATCATTTGCATTGAAAATCTCCTTTAACTTAAGAGCGATTACAGCCAGCGAGTATGAGTCGTTACACTGTCCTGCGTCCAGAACTCGTGGAATACCTCCAATATCTCCAAGTGGAAGTTTATTGTAACGATACTTGGCACAACCTGCAGTAAGTATCACTGTATCCTTAGGAAGTGCCTCGGCAAACTCAGTGTAATAATTTCTATCCTTCATACGGCCATCACATCCGGCCATTACAAAAAATTTGCGTATTGCACCGCTTTTAACTGCATCAACAATTTTATCTGCAAGAGCAAAAACCTGAGCGTGAGCAAACCCTCCGATAATCTCTCCGGTCTCTATTTCGGTTGGAGAGGCGCATCTCTTAGCGTGCTCTATGATAGCAGAGAAGTCTTTACTCTTACCATCTTTACAATCCTTAATATGGATGAATCCCGGGAATCCCGATGCACCTGTAGTGTAGATTCTCTTAGAATATGTTGCACTGCTTTTTGGTGGAACTATACAGTTGGTAGTAAAGAGAACAGGGCCATTAAAGGTCTCAAAATCCTGAGTCTGTCTCCACCACGAACTTCCATAGTTACCTACAAACTGGCTATATTTTTTAAAAGCAGGATAGTAATTTGCAGGAAGCATCTCTGAGTGAGTGTAAACATCTACGCCGGTTCCCTCTGTCTGCTTAAGCAACTCCTCCATATCTTTAAGGTCGTGGCCGGAGATTAAAATTGCAGGATTAGTGCGAACACCTAGATTTACTTTTGTAATTTCCGGATTCCCATAGGCAGTTGTGTTGGCTTTATCCAGAAGTGCCATAACCTTAACTCCGTGGGCACCGGTCTCAAGTACGAGGGCAGTAAGTTGATCTGCAGAGAGAGTGTCGTCGGTTGTGTCAACCAGAGCCTTCTGCATAAAAGAGTAGATATCTGCCTGCTCAAATCCCAGGTTAAAGGCGTGTTCTGCATATGCAGCCATACCTTTTAATCCATATATTGTAAGTTCACGCAAAGAGCGAACATCTTCATTATCTGTAGATAATACACCTACTTCGGTAGCCTTCTGCTCCATAATCGAGATATCTCGAGAGCTCCAGTAGGCGCCTTCAAATGTTATCTCCTCAACTTTACCCCCTTTAGAAATGAAAAGATTCCTTACAGAGTCCCTCATATCTATAGCCTCATTTACTCTGGTTACAAATCTGTCTCTGTCGAAGTTTGCATTGGTAATAGTCATAAAGAGAGAGTCGGTAACAAATTTGTTGATCTCTGCACTCTCAACACCCATACCCCTAAGATGGACAGAGAAGTGTGAAATCCCCTTACATAGAAATACCAAAAGATCCTGAAGGTTTGCAACATCTGCGCTTTTTCCGCAGACACCTTTAATTGTACAACCGCTGTTTTTAGCTGTCTCCTGACACTGGTAACAAAACATATTGCTCATTATTTTAAATTATTTATGGTTAATATTTGATTCTTTCAGGTACAAAAGTAGAGTGCTTAAAATCTAAAGAGTGTAATATTTGTTACACTCACTAAAATTTGGTAATTTTAGAAAACAGATGTAATATAGAATTGATATGATAACTGACTCAATGATAAATAGAGAGGAGCTCTCACAGTGCCCTGTATGCAAAGCAATTTCAAAAGATAATCTGGATTATCTTTTCAAGAATATGAAGTTCAGGGTAACCACATATAGTAAGGGAGATATCATTGCCAGGCAGGGAGATATGTGTAAACACCTATATCTATTGGTAAAAGGGGCTGTAACAACTGAGATGATAACTGAGTCCGGGGGTGTGCTGACTATTGAAAATATAAAGGCAACACGTCCCCTTGCATCTGCGTTTCTGTTTGCAGAAAACAACCGTTTCCCCGTAGATGTGACTGCCACAGAGGAGTCAAGTATAATTACAATTCCAAAAGAGGAGGTTATTATTCTATTCCAAAAAGATGCAAAATTTCTTGAGAGCTACATAAGATACAATTCCGATAAAACCCAGTTTCTTTCAAACAAGCTTCAGATGGTCACCATCAAAACTATACGGGGAAAGTTGGCAACCTATCTTTTGGAGCAGTTGGCAAAATGTCACTCAATAAGCCCTGCTATTAACACATTTTATATGGACAAAAACCAGACAGAGCTCTCTAAATATTTTGGCGTTACCCGTCCTGCCCTGGCTCGTATACTGGGAGAGCTTCAGCAAGAGGGGGTTATCCTAGCCGAAAGAAATAAAATCACAGTACTGAACCGACAAAAACTTCAAAACCTATTAGGTTGATAAAAAAAAGGCTGCCCGGTAACTAGGCAGCCTCAATATAATCAAAACATCTACTGTTGATTAATCAACGTAACTCTCCAGAATCTCCCTAACCTGGTAGGCCTCTACTCTTCCGTACACCTTTTCGCCAATAAGAACTACCGGTGCAAGACCGCAGGCGCCAACGCATCTGAGGCAGTCGAGAGAGAACTTTCCATCTGCAGTTACTCCACCAACTTTAATTTTTAGCTGATCTTTTAGTTCGTCTACAATCTTCTCTGCTCCACGAACATAGCAGGCCGTACCCATACATACGGATATCGGGTGCTTCCCTTTTGGAGTCATAGTGAAGAAAGAGTAGAAGGTAACAACCCCATAAACTTTGGCAACAGAGATTTTCAGGTTCTTAGCAACCTCACGTTGAATATCTTCCGGAAGGTATCCAAACTCACTCTGGATTTTATGCAGAATACTTATCAACTCTCCGGGATTGTTTTCAAAAGAGTTGCAGATCCCTTTAATTGTCTCTTTATGACAATCTTGTATTTTGAATGTACTCATTGCGAT
>CAYGOE010000015.1:0-38491 GCA_964351405.1 uncultured Muribaculaceae bacterium
CAATCTGCCGGCGGAGGCGATTCTTCAATGCCTGCCAAAAGGGCATCTGCAGGTTTTACGCACCCAAAACCGGCCAATCCAAATTTTATTGCAGATCCAATCTCAAAACTGGCAGCAGGTCAAAAAATCGAGCACGACCGCTTCGGATTTGGTCACATTCTCTCAATTGAGGGTGATCCTCTTAATTTAAAGGCAGTTGTAGATTTTGATGAGGGAGGAAGGAAAATATTATTACTTAAATTTGCAAAACTTCGTATCGTAGAATAATTTGTGGCACGAGATTTGTTAATTATTAAGATGAAGTTTTTCATAGTTTAAGTTTAGGTTAAGTAATGGGGTTTTATCTCTCGGAGATAGGGCCCCATGAAATTTATATACCCCCCAAGACTTACTTGAACGCTTGCTCACAGAGGCCGGTGCCGTTAAGTTTGAGTTGGTGGAAGTAGTCTGGTACGGGGCGTCCCTGGAGTGCATCTACATATAGTTTGGCGAGGTATTGGCTGAGCATAAAGCCGTGGCCGCGCATTCCTACGAATAGTCCCAGCTGTGGGTCTACAATGTAGCGTGGCTCGACGTAGTAGCCGGACCATACTGCCTGGAAGCCAACTCCGCTTAGGCGCGGAATCCAGTTGCTGAATATCTCGGTTACAACTTCCAGGAACTCCTGAGAGGTAACTTTGAGGTTTTTGTCTGTCTCAAGGGCGTCGTTTAGTGGGGATGCGCAACCAATAATCTGGCCTGTCTCGGCAAGTTGTTGACCGTAAACGGCAGAGAAGCCCTTGTATTTGCGTCTGTCTATGAGCATATCCAGGTTTGCACCATTTTTGCCAAGCAGCGGAAGTCTTTTGGTGATGAAGGCCTGGTGTTTGACAGGGTAGAGCCCTGTTTCGATGCCAAGTTTTTTGGCAAATGTTTCGGCCTCGGCACCCAAAGCGTTAATGAAGATCTCTGTGCGGTACTCGATAAACTCTTTGTTTGAGTTTTGTACGATTACATTGTATTCGTCTCCAACTTTACTCACCTCTATAATTCGGTTGTTCTCCAGAATTGTTCCCCCTTCACGGCGGCCTATCATCCGGATTACATCGATTGTCTGCCCCGGATTTGCCTGCCAGCAATCATTTGTGATTAGGGCGTGGCTGTATAGATCCAGTGACGGGTTAAAGTGGCTGGAAACCTCTTTGCGGAAATCCTTTTTCTCTATCATATAGGCATCAGACCAACCCCTGGATGCGTCCAGAGATTTGTATGTAGCCTCGTCGTGGGCAAAGCTTACATATCTAATAAGTCTAAAGTCTATATCGTGCACCTTTTGAAGGTCGCGGAAGATCTCGAGGTTGTGTTTAGCAATATCTGCAAGAGCCGGCAATGAAAATGCGGGACGGCCGCCGGCGATATTTCTCCAGGAGCTTCCAAGCCCGTCGTTTATGAGCAAAGGTTTGTATCCTGCCTCTGCCAAAAATCTGAATAGCGATGAGCCCGCAACTCCGCCTCCTGCAATGATTGCAGGCACTTTGTTCACAACTCTTTTGTTGCCCGGCAAAATTATCTCTTCAACTTTGTCTACATTGACCATATCTCCAAGGGTAACCAGGTTGGACATAGGTCCACGCGGGGTTGGTTCTCCATAAACTTCAATACCGTATGGCCTTAGAAGCAGGCGGGCTCTTGGGATGCAACGACTTCCGCGGCAGGCACCCATCCCGATTCTGGAGATGTGCTTTAGTTCGTCTGAGGAGATAACGGTTCTGTCGCCGATAACAGATATAAGTTTATCTACGGTGATATCTTCACAATGACATACATAAGTTTTTGAGTCGTGCTTCTCTGTAAGTGGAATAAGCTCCAGCTTTTGCGGGAACCTCTCTTTAACTATGAAGCCCCTAACTACTAGAAGGTTTTCGCCCTCAGCAGTAGTTGCCTTGACTCTGGCAATGTTTGTTTTGTTCTCTTTCTTTGTAATTTTCTCAATAACACCCTCTCCAACTACCTCACCGTTATTGTTTACCAGAAATACCTCTGCTCCCTCATCTGCCTTATACTCGATAGGTAGGAACAGCCAGTTTTTATTAAGCTGGTAACCGAAGATTGCCAGCCCCGGGCATTGGTAAACGCAGTTCATACAACCGGTGCACTTTTCAAAATCTATCGCAGGAACTGTAGATGTGGAGGTTTTTACAATCGCTCCATATTTGCAGGCGAATGCGCAAGGGTTGCAGGCAAAACCGTAGAGACAATCTATCTGCACAAACCCCTTAGACCACATCCGCTCCTTTGACGGTAGAGCCGGGCTCTCTAAAATTCTTATTGGATGTTGTTGTGAATCAATATATTCTTTGGATACTGCCAGATATTGGTCGTAATCGTATCTCTTCCCGAGCTCTTGCATTATCTCAAATGCACATTGTTTCCCGCGAAGCACTGCAGATGTTCCCTCTCCAATTTTTACTGAGTCTCCCACACCGTGGCAGTTGCGACCATACACCTCTACCCCTTTGCGAAATAGCTGGTTGTCCGGAATAAGGCCGGTGCAGATGTTTATACAATCTATCCCTTCTATTCTCTTCTCTGTCCCGGGAATCGAGTTAAAGTTTTTACACTCTGCAATAATAGCCCCCGTTACTCCTGTATGTGTCTTATTTGGAATAGCTTCAATGAGGATGTGTGATGTAAGAACAGGTATTCCGAGGCGGCGCACCCTGTTGGCCTGAACAGGGAATCCACCCTCATTGGGCATTGCCTCAATAATGGCTTTCACATTTGCCCCGGCCTGCATTGCCTGGTAAGATGTGAGGTAACCTATGTTTCCCGCGCCCACTGTAAGAATATTTTTCCCGAGCAGCGTGAGCTCGTTGTTCATCATCCTCTGTACAACAGCTGCAGTATAGACACCCGGTAGGTCGTCATTTTTAAACGCAGGCATAAACGGAACAGCTCCGGTTGCAATTACAAGATGTTGAGCATCTACATATACAATCTCTTGTTTAGCTATGTTTTTTATTACAAGTCTTTTACCTTCCAGTACTTCCCAAACAACTGAGTCCAGCAGAATTCCGGTGTGGTCATCTCCTGCAAGGGTGTTAGCAATGTCAAACCCCCTCATACCGCCAAAGCGCTTCTCTTTCTCAAAGAAGAAGAACTGGTGGGTCTGCATCAGGAACTGACCCCCAATCTTACTGTTATTATCTATTACAATGTTATCTACATTTGCCTTATTGAGCTCCTCCCTTACTGCCAAACCTGCAGGTCCCGCACCAATTATTGCTACAGTGGTTTTATAAACCTTTACGCTGCCGTTTTTACTCTTATCCTCCTGTGGAAGATAGGACTCATCAATTCTCTCTACACTCTTTACATCATCTACTTTTGTAATGCAGATGCGGCGAACTTTGCCATCTACCAACATTTCGCAGGCGCCGCATTTGCCTATACCACACTCCATTGTGCGTTCGCGGTTCTCCAGACTGTGTTTGTGAACTACCAAACCCCGCTGATGTAATGCTGCTGCAATTGTAAACCCCTTTTGACCAGTAATCCTATTTCCCTCAAAAAGAAACTCTACGCTATCTTCCGTCGGGATAGGAAGAATTGGATGTTCGGTAATTCTGTACATAGCTAGTTTTTATAGTTCGTTTCAAATTTCAGCAAAATTAATTAAAATTAGATATAGCAATTTTAAAATTAGATTTTTTTTGAAAAATATCTGATTTGGTAACATATTAGAAGTAGTTTGTGATAAATTTGATTTTGAAAACCAATTAAATATTTATGATATGTGGCGAGAGATTTTTTTTAAAAGTGGGTTGATTTCTGTTATTAGACAGATGACTCTTTTATTTGGGCAGATGATCTGTTTGTTAGGACAGATGACCAGTTTGTTTAGGCAGATGAGTTTTGTAGTAAGAGTGATGGCTATTTCATTGTACGTTGTGGTCTCGTCTTGCAGCGGATTCTCTTTTATAGATGAGCAGGGAGATAAGGAGGGCGAACTGCGGGTTGCCTTCAATAAAGCCGGATGGAGCGCATCTGCAGGTGTTGGTGGCTCGCAATTGCAAAGTGTGTCTCAATTACAAGCAGTATCTCAATCTCAAAATGCTGTGCAAAGGAGTTATCCGGACAGCAACTCCTTTATTTTGACTGTGAAGAGGGTTGGGGGAGATGTTGTTTACAAGGGGAAGTATGGAGATAGACCGCAAACTTTTAAATTGAGTGCAGGTAATTATGATGTCGAGGTGGTGTCGGGAAGTTTTACGGCTCCGGAGTTTGATGCTCCCATCTATTCTGACTCCGGGACGGTGGTTGTAGAGGAGGGTAAGGTTACAAATCTCTCTTTTTTGTGCAAGCAGTCTAATGGTGCTTTGCGGCTGGGTTTTTCAAGCGACTTTGTAGCTCGGTTTGCAGGCTACACTCCGGAGATTGAAGATAGTAAGGGCGTTAAGGATTATGTTTACAGTGAGAGTCGTTATTTGTACATCAATCCGGGAGATGTAACCATTAAACTAAGAGGTGGGGCAACCACCGGGACAGAAAGATTTCTAATAACTAAAAAAAGTATCTCTGCAAGAGAGATGGTTACACTGAATCTGCACTCATCTTCAAACGGTGGTGGTGGCGGTAGCGGATCGGGGGGAGAGTCTTCGGTCATTACAGGTATTCTTATCGACACCACCTCTATTTGGATTACAGATGATATTGTGGTTGGAGATAAAAGGGATGGGAGCAGCAGAGAGCTTGCCATTCGGGTTGAAGAGATTGCCGGTTTTGTGGGGGCCAAGGGTGTTTGGGTTAGTGGTTATGTAGCGGGCTACCTCACAACGGCATCTCTTTTTTCCTCTCCTCCCTTTGATGTAGAGACCAATATCGCTATTGCAGATAAAAAGGGGGAGAGTCTACGCTCGCTTTGTGCCGGGGTTGCACTGGCGGCAGGCACTGTACGCGAGGCACTCAACCTCAAGTCAAACCCCACTAACTTAGGAAAAAGGGTGTGGGTCAAGGGTACCATCACAGATAGCTATTTCGGATTGAAAGGTATAAATAGTGTTACAGATTATGTAATTGAGTAAATTTTATGTTCATACATTTAGCTTTTATCTATATTTGTAACCGGATAACAGGCTAATGCTTATGAACTACTTTGCTCACGAAACCTCTGTCATTGATAAAGATTGCGTTATTGGGGACGGAACCAAAATATGGCACTTTACTCATATTATGAGTGGGTGTGTAATCGGGAATGGTTGCAACATTGGCCAAAATGTTGTTATATCTCCGAAAGTGATTCTGGGTAATAATGTTAAGGTGCAAAATAACGTCTCTGTATACACAGGTGTTGTTTGTGAGGATGATGTCTTTTTGGGACCCTCCTGTGTCTTTACAAATGTTGTTAACCCACGGAGTGCAATTGTGAGAAAAGGGTTCTATGTAAATACCTTTGTGCGTATGGGGGCAACTATTGGAGCAAATGCAACAATAGTGTGTGGGAATGAGATAGGGAAGTATGCCCTGGTGGGTGCCGGTGCGGTAATTACAAGGGCAGTAGCACCTTATGCTTTGGTTGTAGGAAATCCGGCAAAACAGATAGGGTGGGTGAGTGAGTATGGGCACAGACTGGACTTTGACTCCGATGGGCTTGGAATATGTCCCGAAAGCGGGCAGCACTATAACCTAACAGAGGAAGGTGTAGAGAGGATTGAAAAATTATAGCTTTCTAACCCCCTTATGCAAATCAAAAACGACTCTTTAAATAAAATTCTATACTCCACAGATGCATCTGCTTATATGGAGGAGCCTATGGGTGTGTTCTTTCCCAAAAGTAAAGAGGATCTGATATCTATAGTGAAAAAGGCTTCCCGGGAGGGCTTTACAATCATTCCACGTGCGGGGGGTACCTCTCTTGCCGGCCAGGTTGTGGGGAGCGGTCTTGTGGTGGATATTTCAACTCACCTGAATAAAATTTTGGAGATAAATGTGCATCAGAGGTGGGCCAGAGTAGAGCCGGGAGTGATTCTGGATGAGCTCAATATGGAGACATCCCGTTTTGGACTCTTCTTCGGTCCGGAGACATCTACATCTAATCGCTGCTGTATGGGGGGAATGGTGGGCAATAACTCTTGTGGTTCACACTCTCTGGTTTATGGAAGCACTCGTGACCACCTGCTTGAGGCAGAGGTTATCCTTTCGGATGGGTCGGTTACACTTTTTAAAGACCTAACACGTGAGGAGTTTGAGCAGAAGAGCTCTCTGGATGGTGTTGAGGGTAATCTCTACAGGTATCTGGGTAAAATACTTGAAGATAGTACTATTCTGGAGGAGATTCAGGAGCAGTTTCCGGACCCTGCCGTTCGCAGAAGAAATACGGGGTACGCTCTGGATGAGTTTGTGGCATCCTCTTTTAATTTGTGCCGCCTTTTGGCTGGGTCCGAGGGTACGCTGGCTATTATAACTGAGCTGAAACTGAATTTGGTTCCCGTTCCGCCTGCATATAAGGCGCTTGTGTGTGCTCACTGCTCATCTCTGGAGGATGCTTTTAGGGCAAATCTGGTGGCGCTTGGGCATAAGCCGGCGGCGGTTGAGATGATGGATTCAAATATTCTGGAGCTTAGCAAGTCCAATATAAGTCAAAACAAGAATCGCTTCTTTATTTCGGGTGAGCCGGCTGCGATTCTCATTATCGAGTTTGCCGCCGGCACCCCACAGGAGTTGGATAAGATAGTGGATGATGCAAAGCTGGATATGCTATCTTGTGGCCACTCATACCACTGCTCAACGGTGTTTGGAGAGGATATTTCAAAGGTGTGGGAGTTGAGAAAAGCCGGTCTTGGACTCCTTACCTCAATGGTTGGAGATGCAAAGCCGGTATCGGTTATTGAAGATACAGCAGTTGCTCCACACCGTCTCCCGGCGTATATGGAAGATTTTGGAAAACTGATGGATAGATATGGGTTAAAGTGTGTCTATCACGCCCACATCGGCACCGGAGAGCTGCATCTGAGGCCTATATTGAATCTTAAAAAATTGGCAGATGTAGAGCTCTTTCGCAAGGTTGCCCTCGAGATGGCTATAATTGTCAAGAGGCATAAAGGCTCACTGAGTGGAGAGCACGGCGATGGACGCCTGAGGGGTGAGTTTATCCCACTTATGTTTGGAGATCGCATCTACGGGGTTATGAAGGAGATAAAAAGAGTTTTTGACCCTAATCTGATTTTTAATGCCAATAAGATAGTGGACACTCCTGCTATGAATACCTTTTTAAGGTATCAGGCAGATGTTGAGGTTAAGGAGTATAGTACTTTCTTTGACTATTCAGACAGAGGCGGATGGATACGGGCAATTGAGCAGTGTAATGGCTCCGGTGACTGCCGCAAGTCTATACTGTTCGCGGGTACAATGTGTCCCAGCTTTAGGCTTACAGGGTTGGAGGAGGACTCTACCAGAGGTCGTTCCAATATTTTGCGGGAGCTGTTAACCAGACCACGAACCAAAAAGGTCTTTGACCAAACCGAAATACTTACTGCTCTGGATTTGTGTATCTCCTGCAAAGCTTGTAAAAGTGAGTGCCCCTCCAATGTAGATATGGCAAGGTATAAAGCAGAATTTCTGCAGCATCACTATGATGTGAGAGGATTCTTCAATTTGAAGGATCTACCTTTCCGATCCTTTATGGTATCGAGAATGGCTTATTTTCAAAGTCTTGGCTCCCTTTTCCCCAATATCTACAACTTTTTTGCATCAAACCTCCTATCCTCTTCAATAATTAAAAAAATACTCCGTTTCTCCTCAAACAGAAGCATTCCGCTACTCTCAAAAGTAACGCTTAGCCGCTACAACGCTTTGATGACAAAAAAAGATCAAGCCAGAGGTAGAAGAGTTTATCTGTTTGCAGATGAGTTTACAAATTACAACGAGGCAGAGGTTGGAGTAGCATTTATTGAGCTTCTGAATACTCTTGGATACGAAGTTATTATCCCAAAACATTACGAAAGTGGAAGGGCTGCAATTTCAAAGGGGATGCTCCGCAGAGCGAAGATCTTTGCAAACAAAAATGTTATGGCTCTTAAAGATATTATCACTCCTCAAAATCCGTTGGTGGGCATAGAGCCATCTGCAATACTCTCATTCCGCGATGAATACCCGGATCTTGTATCTGCAAATCTAAAAGCAGATGCCGGAGTACTATCAAAAAGTTGTATGCTATACGACGAATTTATAATGAGAGAATTTGAGGCAGGTAATATTGATCGGTCACTCTTTACAGACTCTTCTCTGGATATAATCCTGCACGGTCACTGTCATCAAAAATCACTTGCCAGCGTAGATCTCTCTGCAAAAATGCTCTCTATCCCGGTTAATTACAGGGTAGAGCAGCTTGCGACAGGTTGTTGTGGTATGGCCGGTTCCTTCGGTTACGAGAGAGAGCACTACAAACAATCAATCGAGATAGGGGAGCAGAGACTTTTCCCTCTGGTAAGATCTGCCTCAGCCCAAACGACAGTGAGCGCACCAGGCACATCTTGCCGACAACAGATCCTGGACGGAACCGGCCGAACAGCAAAACACCCCATACAGATTCTGTATGAGGCGTTGCTGATTCTACCAAAGTCACCTATCCCGAAGAAAAATAATTACTTGCCCAGAAGCACTTTTTCAATTGCCTCTTTGAAAGAGGCTTTTGGAAGTGCACCCATTGCCATTTGAGGGGATCCCTCCATAGGTACAAAGAGAAGAGAAGGTATGCTGCGAATCCCGAATGCTCCTGCAAGCTCTTGCTCCTGCTCAGTATTTACTTTGTAAACATAAATGTTATCTGAGTACTCTTTAGCGAGATCTTCCAGAATTGGAGCAATTGTTTTGCACGGACCGCACCAATCTGCATAAAAATCAATAATTGCAGGTTTGTCTCCAAGATATTTCCACTCTTGTGGATTTGCTTCGTAGTTAGCTACTTTAGTTAAAAACTCATCTTTTGTCAAATGAATTGTCATCATAATGGTTTATATTCTTTTATTAATTGTTTTATTATAAATATTTTAATGCAGATTATGCCTGATTGCTCTTTTTAAACATATTAAAAATCAGACCTCCCAGCAGAATACCATATAGGGTGCTGTTAGTAGGGGAGGATGTTATTGGACAGGTTCCGCTATTGCAGCCTATGAAGTACCAGTATAGATACCCTCCCAGAGCCCCTGCAGCACCTCCGGCGAACCAGAGCCACTCCTTTTTTAAAAATACCAGAATTTTATTTTTCATAATGATATGTAATTCTATTCGCTTTTAATCTTCAACTCTAAATATTATTACTATGAGAAATAAATTCCATAAGAAATAATAATGCAAAGATAAATATGTTTTATTTAAAAACAAATTTGATTAGATAAAGTTGGCACGATTACCACTGTTTGAACAATATCAATTCAGATATGTTTTATGGTTGTAAAAACAAAACTATGTCTTATAATCTACTAAAAGGAAAGAGAGGTCTTATATTTGGAGCCCTCAACGAAAGTTCGATTGCCTGGAAAACAGCAGAGAGAGTATACGAAGAGGGTGGGGTGTTCGTGCTCTCCAACACAATGGCCTCAATGAAACTTGGAAACGTAAGTGACCTTGCAGACAAATGCAGTACAATTGTTATACCTGCAGATGCAACTGATGTTCAGGATTTGGAAAATCTTATAACCAAGGGTATGGAGCATCTGGGTGGTAAGTTTGATTTTGTACTTCACTCTATTGGTATGTCTCCCAATGTTCGCAAAGGGCGCACCTACGACGACCTTAACTATCAATATCTACACCAGACACTTGATATATCTGCAATATCTTTTCACAAGATTCTGCAGAGCTGCCGCAAGTTGGATGCAATAAATGACTGGGGTTCTGTTGTAGCCCTCTCTTATGTTGCAGCTCAGAGGACACTTTATGGTTATAACGATATGGCAGATGCAAAAGCATTGCTGGAGTCTATAACCAGGAGTTTCGGTTATATATATGGACGTGAGAAGAACATAAGAATAAACACTATTTCTCAATCTCCTACCATTACAACAGCCGGTGGTGGAATTATGGGATTTGATAAACTTTATGACTTTTCTGAGAGGATGTCGCCGCTTGGGAATGCAACAGGAGAGGAGTGTGCAGACTATATCATAACTCTATTCTCCGATCTTACCAAAAAAGTCACAATGCAAAATCTCTTTCACGACGGAGGCTACTCAAGTATGGGTATGAGCCTTGCAGCAATGAGCGTCTATCGTGAAGGGCTCGATTACAACGACGTTAAAGAAGACAAACGAAAGAAAAAATAACAATCTCTATAGTGGTCTTACAACCATAATACCATTGCTTGTTTTAGATTTTTGAGCATACTCTTCAAGGGTATGCTTTTCTATTACCACCTTCTTCTCGCTGCTTGAAGCGTGAATAAAGGTGAGCCTCTCTCCCTCCCAATAGATAATGGCAACGTGAGAGAGGTCCATCCCTTTGAAGGTGGTTACAAACCCAACCATATCTCCATTTTTATAATTTGCAGAGTTCTTCTCAATCTCTGTATTAGGGATATGCCAGTTTTTGCGACTGTTTGCCGCCTGCTCAATACCTCTTATTTTAGCTGTGAGTGGATCGTTCCCTTTTAGCTGCTTATATTTTTCGTGATTAGTGGACATTGCATAAAGGTCAACTTTAAGCTCTTTCCCACCTGCATCTTTAGTTATGTTTTTCACCAGCCCCTTTTTTTGATTCTCATATATCCAGTCTGTAGTATAGTGGAGTCTGTCTGCATAATCATTTATCTTTCCCTCTCTGTAACGTATCTCTTTAAGATTTTTTGTAAATTGTTCAAAGGTGGCATCTTTACCGTTAGAGCTATCCCGGATTGTTCTTGATAGAGCCAGCACGCTCTCAACAAAAGTGGTGCAGTCCAGCTCTCTAAGGTTAATTACCAATCCTTCGGGCACAAGCTCCAGTGTAAAGCCCACATAGGGGGTACCTAAAAAGAATTTTGCTGTTTCAATAATGAGGGAATCATATGTAAGATTGCTCTTACTCTTGAACTCTGTTACATATTTGTTAAATATTTCAATATCCTTGTCTGTGGAGTAAATTAACTCTTTGCTGTTCTGTGCCTGTAAAAAGGTTGTGCAGATAATTGCAAATAATATAGTTGTAAATCTTTTCATTGTATGATGATTCTAGAGTTCATTAATTAATCTTACCAAATATGGCTCTTTTTTATTGTTGAACCAAATTATATTTGTTTTATCTAAGGTTATATTGGTTTAAGGAACTATTTTTGCATATGTTTTTATTCGCTTATAACGTAACCGGACAAAATACAAATATTTAAACAAAATATCGAAGTATGAAGAATCATAAGGAGTCACTGGGGTTTTTTGAGAATTCAAAACAGAATTCAAAAGAGTATATCCATCAGTACATAAAATTGAGGCTTGAGGCGCTTGGACTTATAGACGACGACTATCAGGAGAATGATTCAGATGGTTTTCTGCACCTTGCAAAGTCTCTTATTATCAACTATCGTGAGAGGGAGAGGCAGTTTAAACAGTATCTATGCCCGGCAGATCAACGAATTCAAAACTTTATCAGAAATTATTTCAAAGGAATTGATGCTCCCGAAATCAGTATCCCCTCATTTACATTTACACTAGATTTTTACGGCATTGCAAGAGAGCTATCTATTCCGGAGAAGCGCGACGAATACTCATCTGAGTACCTCACGTCATATAGAATTAAACAGGGAATACTACATAATCCCAGAAATGACAGAAGAACCACAAAAGGGGTTTTCCATATTGCGGAGGGGGGGTTACCTATTCCCGATGACAAAAAGGCCGTTCCTGTAAAAACTGCAGCACTTCTTTTGAAGAAAGCAACCACAATTGAGGGCGATCTCTTTACCCTTCCATTCACTCAGGATTACGAGAAAAAGGGGAACATATTCGTATCTCTTCTTTTGAGACCTTTGGTAAGCCCTGCAGTTGACGGATTATACCCAAAGAGAAGTATGGAGGTCCGTTTTTTTGCACCGGGGTCACTGGTTTCAAACCTGGATTTTGTTGAGTCAATCTTTGGAAACGGAGGCTCACCATACCATATTTCAAACGACGCCGGTCTGGATTTTGAGTCCTGGAGCGGACACACAGGTTGTATTATATTGGCACCACAGTTGTGCAGGATGACAAAAAAAGAGGTTGGTCTGCCTAATATTTCTCAAGCTACCGACAGACAAAAGAGAGACGGTATGTGCTGGGAGAGGGAAGATGAACTTTACAATGATGGAAGTGCATTTAAACTGACAATGAGAACCGAAGAGGGTATTATTGTGACAGTTATTGCAGATAACTACTTCGGGTACTCAAAGAAAGAGGTTAAAACCTTTATTTCATATGCTACC
This sequence comes from uncultured Muribaculaceae bacterium, assembly GCA_964351405.1. Classification (GTDB taxonomy): domain Bacteria; phylum Bacteroidota; class Bacteroidia; order Bacteroidales; family UBA932; genus Bact-08. The sequence continues at coordinate 12,410 of CAYGOE010000015.1, forward strand.
AATTTGCTAGGCAATGCAGAGGAGGAGCACGCCGGGGGAGCTCTTATATTCCCGTCATATAATCAGGGCGAAGGACAGATAACTAAGCCGGAAACCTTTACAACTTCACTTGATGCAATATCAAAATTATTCCCGGAGATTATAGATATTAAACCCGAAGGGTACGGGATTGACAGAAACTACCCCGATATTTTATATGTTCCGGAGTTATGCCGTTTTGATATAAACAAGCAGACTATCTCCTGGACTAAGAAGAAACAGGAGTATAGCATTAAGCTGCTCCCAAAACACTCATATATCCTTCCAAATGGCCAGAAATACTCAATGGAAAAGGCCTCAGGGACACTCAACTACCGTCTTGTAGAGACCAATTCCGAGGGTGTATTTATTCATAAACCCTGCACTGTATCGGGAGGAGGGAAATCGGAAATTTCAAAATCAATATCGGACTCTATAATTTCGGGCTCATTTTTCATTAAAGATTTCGAAACCGATTTTAAAATGGTAGATGAGATTATTAACTATAACTACTCAAATCGCTTTAAGGACTCAAGCCCGCTTAAGCCCGCCAAAAATACCAGCAGAACATTTCTGAGTAACAAACGCTCAATGGGCTCCTCAATCAAGATGCTCACCCCATCCAGCGAATTTGTTGATGAATACAACGCTTGGCTCAATTCTATACCTCAGTATATTAAAGGCATAGCCTTTATTGTAAAGAGATTCTACAGAGAGGAGTGGGGTAGTGACTGGAAAAAGTACTTTAGTGTAGATATTCTTAACGGTCAACCGGGAAATGAGCTTAAGTACAAGAATAAAAAGCTGGCAGCAAGGTATCTGAGGGTAGGGTATGACGATAAAGGTGCCTGGAGAACATTTAAACTAAGGCAAGATTATGTACACTCGGTAAAGATTCAGATGGAGGATGATATTACCGTATCTACTGTTATTCCAACAAGTGAGCTATCAAATCTAAACCCAATTGTAGATAACAAAAGTGTTAAAATTTTAGAGAACTGTGAGTTTAGATTTTTCCAACGCCCGGATGAGGCAATTCACAGAGGGGCAGATGTTAAGGCGGAGAGCGATATTGCCACAGATAACACCTTTATCTCCAATTTCGAGCCACTAACGACAGCAGATGCAAAAAATATGGTTGAGGATGTTATCAATTTTGATGAGTTTACTCCACCAATGAGAAATCTTATTCAGGATGTTGCAGATAAGGATGTTCCACAATATTTTGTTTCGTCTGCAAACCCACGTATAGTTAACGGAAAGCCATCTATGAATGTAAGATATCTGCAAACCAGGGACGACATTGTGAATCCACGCAGTAAGTATATTGCAGAGATGGGTATGAGAATATCGCGTAGCCTTCCATTTAGTAAGCCACTATATGTCCCTGTGAACACTGTATTGCCTGGACGCAGGAATAACCCAGCCGAGAAGGGTATTCGCCCTCTTGCAGTCTATAATCCGCTCCACTATCAGGAGTTACCCGAGCTCTTTATGGACTTTATCTGCTCGCTTACCGGAAAATCTCCTTCTACCACAGGAGCCGGTTCTGAGGGTGCGCTCACAAAAGCACCGTTCAATGCGCTTTGGCCTATTATTGACCTCAATAACGCACTTGTATCATTTATCCTTACCGGCTATCACGGATTTACAACCCCAGCCGGGTATATTGGACATAAATACCGTATAGACCACGACCTGAGTCTTTTAATCCCTGAGTTGTGGGCAAGACTTAATAATAGCGAGAGAGATCCAAAACTAATGATAGCTACAGGAGAACTGGAGAAGATAGAGGATTTTGAATTTGACGGTAAGAGAGTACCGGCATCAATACTTGGTTACAGAGTAACAGAGAAATTTGTAAACGGATATTTCGGGCGGGTGTTCGAGAACCCTAATGTGATCTTCCCGGATGATATGTTAAAACCGGAATTACAATCTATGGATCAGTTTGCAGATGGCATTCTTAACATTGTTGAGGCTCAACAGAAGGTTGCTCAAGCATATTTACGTGACGGAAGCATAGAGTCTGCCATACCTCCTTTGAAAGCTCTTCTTCACATAATGGTTAACGGTAATTATGAAGGCAAGGATCTATATTCACCTGAGTTCAGAGAGCTCTTCACATATGATTACCTGATACAATCCGACTGGTACAAGGCGAGAATCCTCTCCAAACAGCAGTCCGATATAGCACTTTTCGCAAGCCACATCAGATATATCGAGAAGATAATTCGTGACGACCAGAACCTTTCGCAGGAGATGTACCATAATCTTATAGAGCGTCTGTCCAAACTCAAAACACACTACGAGTATGTATGCTCATACGACTATGCAAAAAAGCTAATCGGCACAATTGGAAGGAGTAACCTTGCCAAGGGTAGTGGGGCTTTATTGAGTGACAGTCACTTATAATAAAAGCCTGTCTTTTAGTAATTTATAACCGGTGGCACTTGCTTTTAGGCAGGTGCCATTTTTTAGGTGGATATTGTAGCTCTCTTTTCCGAATAGTTCGGCACGGGCTATCTTCTCGGAGTTGACAATACAGGAGCGATGAATTCGTACAAAGGTTGGTGGCAGATGTGTTTCAAAATATCTCATAGTCTGCTCTTTGATATGTTTACCACTCTCTGTAAAGAGCATAACATAATCTCCATAGGCTTGAATGTAAAGAAGCTCACTAAGATGTATAATGTAGATATGAGATCCCTCCTTTACCGAGATCTTTTCCAGTATCTCTACGTTTGATCTCTCTTCGTCGGTTTTATCTGCAGACTCATCGGTTGCTATACTCTCCAACTCTTTATTTTCGTATAGGGTGTTTGCCCTATACCACTGGGCCAGTATAATCCAGCTTAAAAGCCCTACAGTTGCGAAAATGGGGATGTTCTTTGTGAAGTGCCCGGGTTGCTCCATCCCGGAGATTGTTGCAACTGCATAGGTTATGGAGAGTATAAGTATTTGATTAATAATTGCTATAACAGCTTGCGCCTGAATAGGGCGGATAAACCCGCTCATAAACCAGTAGAGGTAACCAAATGCTGCCAGCAATAGTGTGTAGGTGAGGCTCCCTGCCAGAGCGTGAACTATTGTGATGTTGCCATATAAAACTAAAAGTGACCAGATAACAACGGCAACCAATATTGTTACCGCTGTCCAGGTCATCTTTCTTTTGTTTGATTCAATTAATGGATTAATCTTCATTAATTTTAAATATGTCCAAATTTAGCAATTAAGATTATTAAATTGACAATTAAGATTATCTAAATGGCAATTAACTCTTAATTTCTATTCCGCTGAATGAAGCGTTACCTCTGATAATCAGTTTGAATGTTGTGTCAGGAAGGTCGGTATGTCTGTAGCGTTTGTCCTCTGTTCCGCTGAAAACTGAGTTTACGGCTGTTTTTACTGTCCAGTTGTATGGTACAAAGATCTCGATGCCTCCAAATGCACAATCTACATCTATATAGGTTTCACCCGGTTCAATTGTGGTGTGTCTAAGGTCAAGTACTGTACCTCCAAATCTGTTTGACAACATAGCACCTTTAAATACAGGGTCTAGCACTATCTGCTTAACAGAGCTAAAGGAGTTGTTTGATGTAACGAATCCGTTTTCGTTATTCACAGTTCCTTGCTGGGCAGGTTTGTTCCAGTTGCCTCTATCGCAGCAGTTCCACGCTCTTCGCGGGCGAACTAAAAGGATAACCCCAATAAGTACAAAGACCAATGGCCAGAATGTCCTTACAGAGTAATATTCGGTAGTAAAGAGATGTGGCAGGAGAAAAAATCCGCCAACTCCAATTAGAATAAGCCCTGTGGTTGTCTGTCTTTTAATAAGAGAGAAGATACCAATTACTATCAGAAGCATTTGCCAGGAGATCACTATCCTGAAGAGTGAGTGTTCAATCCATCCCAGGTTGCGTCCAAGAATGAAGATACCGGCTAAAATAAAAATTGCAGCAATGCCTATTCCGTGTATTGTTTCGCGGCGGGAGCTGCTCCCTTCATCAATAATTTTCATATAAAAAGTTGTTTTAAAAATTTATGGTGCAAAAGTATGCAGATGTAGAGCCCCTGAGAATAGAAAAACGGCTAATTAACGTGAAAAATCGGTAAACCCGGGAATTTTCCCGATGAATACCTTCCAAAATTGGATTGTGTCGACCAATTTTTTAATCGTTATGCATAGTAAAATTATACATAATAAAATTAGGTATTATAAAATTTATTACTTTTGCAAAAGAACATTCATCATTACTAAAGATATTAAATTATGTTTTCACAAGAGATTTTAAAAGGCACAATTAAACCTCTCATTATTAAATTGATTAAAGATGAGAGGAGAATGTATGGGTATCAGATTACTCAAAAGGTAAAAGAGCTGTCATCTCAAAAAATAGTTATTACAGAGGGTGCACTTTATCCTGCATTGCATAAGTTGGTGGAGGAGGGGATTTTAATTACAGAGAGCGAATGGATAGGGAACAGAGAGAGAAAATATTACTCACTTTCTGAATCGGGTAAAGAGACAGCACCTGCAAAACTTGAAGAGATAAGAGAGTCTATCTTAATGCTGGTACAATTATTTGATTTGAAACCATTAGTTTATGATACTAAATGAATTGCAAGTCATTAAGATCAAAGGGTATCTTAAAAATTGCAATATTGAGAACAGGTTGATTTTAGGAGATTTTCTGGACCATCTGTGTTGTATGATTGAGCAAAATATGACAGAGGGGGCAACGTTTGATGACTCTCTGAAAAAAGCATTTTCTCACCTACCGGGAAGTGAGATAAAGTCTATTGAATTATTTACCTTAAAACTATTGAATATGGAAACAAGATTCTCTTACCGAATATCTTTACCGGCAACAATTCCATTTGTATTATTTGGTCTGTTTTGGATGTTTTCTAATTCGGGGTTTAATGTCCCCGGGGTTATCCAAAATATTTTGCTATTATCTTCTGTCATCTCTATGTTTGCGCTATTAACAATTGGTTGGATAAAGGATTTTCCGCGATGGTCTTTCCCTGCTATCGGTTTTTGCTTACTATTCTCTCTTTTTTCTATGAATGTAGCTATTCCTAGCATTTCAGATGATATTTTGGGGTTTTGGGCCTGGGTTCCATTAATAATTACACTTATAATAGCTCAAATTTTCAAACCAGGTGTTGAGCCGATTAAGAATGTAATAAAGAAAACACGGGAAGAGCTATTCCTTATAGTATATGCGCTATATGGATTTGCACCTTTCATTCTCTTAATGCTAAGTGACGAGATTCATACTAACTGGATGATGCCGGTTGCTATACTCTCTACATTAATACTATCTGCTGGAAATTATCTCTTTTTAAGTTGTGAAAGAAGAGTCTCAAGAGTACTCTCAGTCATTATTTCAGGGGTTTTAGCAGTAGTAATAACATTAACAACCAGTTATTTATATTGGAAATAAGTCCTACTAAAGTTCCCCACATACACACGAAAATTTTGTCCTAACAGTATTCTGTGAAACAATCTAATTATAAGGTAGTTAGAAAACACATTTTGGTATTTTGTCAAATTGAAATTCATATTCTACACATAGACAGCTACTTACACATAATACTGTTAGGACAAATCTTGTAATACTGCGTTTTAGCTAGGGAGGCTTTGCGTTTTATGTGAGATTATAAAAAATTGCATTTGATTATCTGCGCTTTGCAAAATAACCTGAGAGGTGTGGCGTTTAAGCACGTGGGGAACTTAAACAGTTAAAAACGAAAACTTCGGAGTCTTTCGATCTCCTAAAGAAAAACGGTGTTTCGGTTACGGTAAACATTCTCATCCGTATGCGAGTCACCTATTCTGACAATAGGATAAATTCATCCAAATATGATCAGAATGCCCTAAATAATCAGAATATTTTGATTATTTCGAACATAATTATAATTTTGCGATAAAAGAAGTTGAATGAAAAGAAAAATAAGCAAGTCCCTTTTAGATTGGAAGAATAGCAAAAGTAGAATGCCTTTGATTATTAATGGAGCACGTCAGGTTGGCAAAACGTATATCGTAGAGCAGTTTGGCAAGGAACATTATGAAAACATATTATATCTGAATATGGAAATTGAGACTACCTTATGTATGTTTATCGAAACCGAATTGTCTCCTAAAAAAATTATCCAATACCTTGAAGCAACAAAGATGCAGGAGATTGTTCCGGGGGAAACACTTATATTTTTTGATGAGATACAAGCTTGCGAGAGGGCGTTAACTTCATTGAAATACTTTTGTGAACAAATGCCTGAACATCACATTATAGCTGCTGGTTTCTTATTAGGAGTTGCTATTAATAGGGAAAAATATTCTTTCCCCGTGGGCAAAGTCAACGAAATAAATATGTATCCTTTGGACTTTGAGGAATTTTTGTGGGCGATGAATATGGAAAAGTTGGCGGAAGAGATAAAATCTCATTATTCCAGCAATGAAGTTATGCCGGAAGCCTTTCATAAAGTTTCTTTGGATATGTATCATACATATTTCATTGTGGGTGGTATGCCTGCTGCTATAGTTACCTTTATCGAAACAGAAAGCTTTGTTAAGGTGCAACCTGTTCAAAATAATATTCTTAATGAATATATTGCCGAAATGGCAAAATATGCAGATTCTACAACAAGTATTAAGATTAGAGCTTGCTACAACTCTATCCCCGCGCAATTAGCCAAAGAAAATGCTAAATTTCAATACAAAGTGGTTAAACGAGGTGGAACAGCTACTATTTTCGGAGAGGCTATCGAATGGCTTATTCTTGCAGGGATTGCTCTTAAATGCCAACGCTTGGAACAAGGCTACATTCCTGTCAATGCTTATGTTGATTTGATAAATTTCAAACTATATATGGCAGATATAGGAATTCTTACATTACGATCTAAAATTCCATTACAAACTATACTATCTCCTGTTGAAGAAGATAACACTTTTCTTGGAGCAATGACGGAAAATTACATTGCGCAAGTGCTTGTTACTAAAGGATACGATTTATTATACTGGCAAAGCGATGGTAAAGCTGAAGTCGATTTTGTTCTTCAGATTGAAGATGAGGTTATTCCTATTGAAGTAAAAAAGGGAGTACGAAATCGTTCAAAGAGCATAGGTATTTTTATTGAGAAATATAAGTCACCATATTCTATCCGCCTGTCTAAAAAGAATTTTGGGTTTTCGAAAGGAATAAAATCGGTACCTTTATATGCAGCTTTTTGTATCTGATAAAATTTAAAAACGAAAACTCCGGAGTCTTTCGATCTCCGGAGTTTTGCGGTCTGGACGGGACTCGAACCCGCGACCCCATGCGTGACAGGCATGTATTCTAACCAACTGAACTACCAAACCTTGTTCCCTTTTGGGATTGCAAATATAGTCACTATTTTTAAGAATGCAAAAAAACAAGATAATTTTATCGAAAAAGTGAGAAATGGACATTTCCATACTTTTTCTCCTTTATAAAATTGGGATGTTTATCGAAGTGAAATGCAGATGGATGTTCAAATATGAATAGACCATCCTCTTTGAGCAGAGACCTGGAGATAACTTTATCCGGAATAGTTGCAAGTCCCTCAATATCATATGGAGGATCTGCAAAAATTATATCATATTTGAGGTGGCAGATATTCAGGAAATCAAAGACGTTATGCCGGATTATATGCAACCCCTCTATTCCCAGTTTTGCGGAGGTGTTTTTGATAAAGTTGTAATGCAGTGAGTTCATCTCTACTGCAGTTATGTTTTTGCATCCGCGTGAAGCAAATTCAAAACTGATGCTTCCTGTCCCGGAGAAGAGATCCAACAGTGAAAGCTCCTCAAAATCGTACATATTTGTCAATATGTTGAAAAGCCCCTCCTTGGCAAAATCTGTAGTTGGCCTTGCCAAAAAACCTTTTGGGGGAAGAATCTGCCTTCCTTTATACTCACCTCCGATAATTCTCATCAATCAATTTGTTTATTGAAACCATTTTTTATAGATAGCCTGGTAAGTTCCGTCCAGTTTAGCAGATTCAAGAGCATTTTGCCACTGAGTTAAAACAGATACCGGAGTGTTTTTTGAAAAAGCTATATAGTAGTCCGAAGACATAAGTGAGTACGCAGGAACCACAGAGCTGTACTGATACCCTATCTCTTTAAGGATGTCGCCGAAAGTAACGCCGGAGCAGACAAATGCAGCAATCTCTCCATACATCAGTTTTTTTGCCATAACTTTTGGGTCTGAGTTGGAGACGAGATTGTTAAACCCAAGACTTCTAAGATATTGGTCGGAAAACCAGGAGGTTACCGTTCCAACCGAAGATAGTGTCTTTGCATTATCAATAGATGTAATAGTAATGCCTGAACCGGCTTTGGTATAGAACCAGGTAGTATTGGCTCCTAATGGGCCAACCCATTGAAAAAGGTTTTGTCTTAAAGCGGTGCGGTCCATAGTGAATAGACATACATTCGGGTTGTTAAGAGCCAGTTCGTATCCGTTACTCCAGTTGGAGAGTTTGATGTTCTCAAGATGACCGTTTCTTTTCATTATCTCAAAGACAACATCTGTACCGAACCCTGTTATCTCTCCGTTGCTGCTGCGATAAGTAAGTGGAGGGTACTGCTCAGTGTATATCTGAAGAATACCCGGGGAGTCGAGTGAATTCAAATACTCTTTTGTGAGAGCTCTTAATGTGCCATCTGCCTTAAGCGCGTCTATACTCTGTTGAAAGTGGGCAACCACATCATCCGGAATCTGTTTGTTAAAGGCAAAGTAGAGCAGATCTGTTCGAATGGTGTGCTTGTTGATAACAGAATAGATAGTTTTATTGAGCGATTTAAGAGCAGCCTCTGCAGTTAATTTATCACAAGGATAGAGGTCAATCTCTCCTTTGAGAAGCTTATCAAATGCGTTTACATTATTTGTGCAGTATATAAAATTGGTAAATCCCTCCTGTTTAAGGTATTGTTCAATAGAGTAGTCTTTGACTACACCAATCTTTATCCCACTCTTCTTTGCGTCATCCAGGGAGTTAATTGTGTGCATAAACGAAGGCGAGCAGTAAAAAAACCAATCCAGAGAGGCAATTGGCCCTGCCCATTTGAAAAGATCTTTTCTGGCAGAACTAAGAACGGTCGAAAAGAGAACTGCGTTAGAGGTACTCTGAGTTTTAGCATATCCTTCGCTCCAAGGTAGAATCTCCACCTCAAACGGGATATTCATCCTTTTGCATATCTCCATAAGCAGATCCGGAGCAACACCTTTTACTACAGAGTTTTCTACATAGTTAAGAGGCTTGTACTCTTCCGAAATAAACTTGAAAGTGTAGGGGTATGCATCTGTAGTAGATTTTTCGCATCCGAACAAAATCAGAGCTAGTGCTATTAGCACTATGCCCATTAAATGAGAGTTTTTCATATTTACTAAATTTAAGTTGAACAATCCCAACAGGGACTATAATTCAAACAGAAGCGAGGAGTATTTTAATTCAGAAAACTGGTCCGGGAGTGGTATCTCGGGGTTTCTAAAATATTTAATCTTAGAGAAATATTTCGCAATATCAAAAATCTCCAAATCACGTATATTGCCACTTATGTAAACAGTTGTTGTGTCGGGGTTGAACTGAACCTCTTTAAGTGCCAGAAGGAGAAAGTAGAGGGCAGAGTTAAAGTGAAAAGCAGGGAATGAGTTGCAGAAGATGATCTTGTCGCCCTCAGCGGCTGTTATTGAGACAACCCCTTTGATAAAATTAAAGGAGATCTTATTGTACTCTTCAAAAAGAGGAAGATAGGTAAGGTGGCAGAAGACAGAGGGGTAGAGGTTAAAATCAGGCTGGTACTCCTTGACCATATTCAGGAAAGTACTGTTCACAGCAAAAAGGATAACCATATTCTCTTTGATAACCCGAACTGTATTTATCTCGTCCAGATCGTCCAGCTTATGAAGTTTGGTAAGTACTTTAATCTCCTCACCTTTTTTGTGTAGTTTGGCAGGAATTGCAGAGTACTTCTCGGTATTATAGATAACATTAACTCTGCTGAACTTACTTCTCAATAGTGGCAGAGTGGCAAAGAGGTCTGAGCACTTCTTCACATAAGAGTCCATATCCTCTACATCCATTAAGAATTCAGATGAGTAGAGGAATAGAAGGCTCTTCTGCTTTTGGTCTGTAACCGAAAAAGAAAATCCATTCAAGTCAGCTTGAATGGATAGTCTGTAATCAGTTGTCTTTCCCAGCTGAGGCTGACTATTGACAATAATAGGCATAATATTTATTCCCAGTTACCTGCGTTGTTGTTTGGTGCATCAATGCTACCAACTTTAAGACCCGGATAACGACCCTGAAGGTCTCTGTCTGCATTTAAGTTTACAATAAGTTGTCTCTCCAAACCCTGAAGTAGATAATCAAATGGAGCACCTGCCTCAAATAGAGGAACATCTACTCCGGACACCTTAGCTATAATAGCTTTCATAACAATCTTCTTTCCGCCGCTGAATGGGATATAGGCTATTGAATCTACAATAAAGCCAGGTTTCTTGAGTAATGTGTCTCTTACAGCAATTTTGATACTGTCGCGGAACACCCTCTTTTGCGCAACTGCAACAGAGTCATCCATAGAACCGATTTGTCTAACTATTGTAATCTCTCCGTTTTTGTAGAAATCTATTAGAGTGTCCAGATCGCTTGTAAATTTATTGAACCTGGACTTGTATGCAACCTGAAGGGTTCTGATATCCTTTAATCTTTCGATACAAATTTTTTCTCTTATTTTTCTCTGTTTTTCAAAAATTACCGGTTGCTGAACGCTGCGAAAGATAAGATAGCCTAAAACAATTATTATTATAGGCATTACAACAATTATTAAGATCTTTTTCATTGTTTATTATAGAATTTATATTAGTCTCTCTTTATCTATGATATATGCACTTTGCGCAATAAGTTCCACAAAAGTAAAATAAATATTTAGACCCCGCAATATATTTTCCTATTTTTGTCCTAATTATTTTAATATGAACGGATACATAAATGCATTAGAGGCAGAAGGGTTTAAAGCATTAATTGACTCAAGCCGTAACATACTTATTATCAGTCATTCAAACCCGGACGGAGATGCTGTAGGGTCGGTTGTCGCAATGAGAAATTATCTGCAGTCTAAGGGTGTCTCCTCAACTATAGTACTGCCAAATGACTACCCCGATTATCTGGAGTTTCTGGATGACAGGGAGAAGATTCTCATTTACAAAAATGATCCCCAAATGATTATAAATCTTGCAGATAGAAGTGATTTTATAATTGCTTTGGATTTTAATCAGTTGCAAAGAGTTGACGAACTTGAAACCCATATTCTTGACTCCGGAGCGAAGAGGGTATTGATAGATCACCACCCTTCGCCTGATTGTGATAACTTTAACCTGATTATCTCAAATACAAATGTCTCCTCTACCTGTGAACTCCTCTACTGGCTTATATTGACTCTAGAGGAGGAGGTTTCAAAGATTGACATCTCGGTCGCAACTCCACTCTATGTTGGTATGATGACAGACACCAACAATTTTTCTAACTCAGTTAACAGTGCCACCTTTAAGATGGCATCAGATGTTCTCTCTATCGGAGTAGATAAAGAGTCTCTTCAGCATAAGGTCTTTGGCGGTTTTTCTCAAAAAAGGATGAGGTTAATGGGACATATTCTGCTTAACAAAATGGTTATAATTGAGAAGTTTGGTGCAGGGTATATTACCATTTCAAAAGAGGAGCAACAGCTCTACGACTTTAGTGAGGGAGATGCAGAGGGTTTTGTAAACCTGCCGCTAAACATAAAAGAGGTAAAAATATCTGCACTCTTTACCGAGCGTGACGGGCAGATACGGGTCTCACTCAGGTCTGTGGATGATTTTTCTGTCAATAAATTTTCCAGACTATACTTCAATGGCGGTGGCCACGAGAGGGCAGCCGGAGGGAAGTTGTTTATAAATTTTGACGAGGTTGGCCCATTTTTTGAAGCAGCTCTGGAGCAGAGTTTTCAAAAATGTAAAGGGACTGACGTGTCAACAGAAGACGAGGTAAACAGTAAAAAATGAAATTAAAATATATGCGGTTCACATTATCGATAGCATTAATTCTCTTTTTTATACCTCTCTCTTGTGCAAAAGAGGAGCAACTCAATCTTATGAGCCAGCAGGAGTCTGCAATAGATAAATATGTAAAGACCCTTACAAATTCCGGAGTTGTGGTTGAAGATGGAGTGTGGAGGGTGGTAATGGAGGCGGGGAGAGGCACATTAGAGGCTGCTGCAGGCGACTCTTTACAAATCAATTATGCAGCTTATATTTTCAACTCAGGTAAAGGAGATCTTTACGATACCAATGTTAAGAGTGTGGCCAACGAGGCGGGTTTGAAGATGGATTTTTACCTCCTTCAGCCGAGATGGGTAGTTGTAGGAAAAGGCAAACTTCTTTCAGGTATGGACAGGGGGCTAATCTCAGTCAAAAAGGGAGAGAGGTGTTATGTAGTATTCTCTGCCAGGCACGGTTTTGGCAATACCCAAATTGGTCTCGTTCCCAAAATGTCACCTCTTCTTATTGAGGTTTGGGTACTAGATGTGAAAAAGAATTAAATTTTTCTAACTTTGTATGTTTTTGCATAGACTCATAATGAATATTAACAGCTACCAAGTAATAATTTTACGAATGAATACCAGACACAGACTCAATTTCGCACTCTTTTTCATAATCGTTGCACTGTTTTTATCTTCTTGTGCGAAAGAGGTCGTAGAGAGTTCAGACTCCATTGAGAAAAGAATACTAGAATCTTATATATCAGTTGTACATAAAGACACCATTCAACCTCTACCAAGCGGTGTCTACATAATCAATTCAAAAAAAGGTACCGGAGCATCTTTCAAAGAAAACAGCTCAGCTTTTGTAAGGTATTCCACATTAGACCTAAAGGGAAACTACCTCTCCACCACAAATGAATCTATTGCAAAACAGCTGGGTAGTTTCTCCTATGCAAATTATTACGGACCTATTCTTCTGGAACTTGACAATTACACCCTAATAAAAGGGCTGGAGGAGGCATTTCTTACCCTTAAAGAGGGTGCTCGTGCAAAGATTATCATTCCATCCTGGGCTTCTGAGTTTAACTACCTAAACAGCGACAGATACCACGCCACTACAACAATTTACGATGTGGAGATTATAAAGGTAATTGACGATTATCCTCAGTATGAACTGGATACACTTCATCGTTTCAGCAATATCCATTACGATGGACTGGACTCATTGGTTAAGGGTTATTACTACAAATCGTTGGTTGAAGGGAGTGGAGATTCTCTAAAAGCAGGGCTTACTGCAAAATATAATTATGTGGGCAGGCTGACAAATGGTTTCGTGTTTGATACAAACATAGAGGATACTGCAAGAAAGTACAGGATATATAGTGCAGATAAAACATACGGACCATTAACACAAGAGATTCACGAGGTGGGTGGCTCATCAACATCCGGAAGCAGTGTTGTTGACGGGTTTGCAAAGACGCTTCTTAAAATGAGATATGGCGGTAAAGCGATAACTTTCTTCGGAAGTGAGTGGGGATACGCATCGGAGACACAATCCTTTGGAAAAAGGCAGCAACTCCACTTCTACATAGAGGTGCTGCCTCAATAGGATTTCAATTTTTTTAGCCGATAAAGTGATAATGTGGGCCGAATCTTTCGAATGAGGCTCTGTCAAGTTCTTCTCTAAAGTTAGGATGTGCAACGCTGATAATCAACTTTGCTCTCTCCTGAAGTGATTTTCCATAAAGATTAACGGCTCCAAACTCTGTGACAAACCAGTGAATGTGGTTTCTTGTAGTTACCACACCTGCACCCGGTGTTAATATGGGAGAGATTTTACTCACCCCTTTGTTTGTAAGTGACGGCATTGCAATTATCGCCTTACCACCCTGCGACATAGAGGCTCCGTAGATAAAGTCTACCTGTCCTCCAACTCCTGAATAGTGTTTTGTTCCAATGGAGTCTGCACACACCTGACCTGTGAGGTCTACCTGCAGTGCAGAGTTAATCGCAGTAACTTTCGGATTCTTTGAAATGATGCAAGGATCATTTGTATAGGCTACATCCTGCATTAACACCATCGGGTTATCATCTATAAAGTCATACACCTCCTGGGAGCCCATCAGGAATGTTGCAACCAGTTTACCTCTGTCCAGAACTTTGTTAGCACCATTTATCACACCGCTCTTTACAAGTGGCAGCACACCATCTGCAAACATCTCTGTATGAATACCAAGGTTCTTGTGCCCTCCAAGTTGTGCCAGAACGGCATTGGGTATTGCTCCGATACCCATCTGAAGAGTTGCTCCATCCTCTATAAGAGCAGCACAGTTTTTTCCGATAGCTGCCTCAATCGGGTCCGGCTCTGCAAAGTTAGCAGGCTCCAGGTGTGTGTTATCTTCAACAAAGAGATCTATCATATTCAGTGGTATCATAGCATCGCCCCAAGCCCGCGGAACACTCTTATTAACAACTGCTATCACATACTCTGCTGTCTCTATTGCAGCAAGTGTGGCATCTACCGAGGTTCCAAGAGAAACAAAACCGTGTCTGTCCGGATATGAGACCTGTATCATTGCTACATTGCAGGGGAGGATTCCGCTTCTGTAAAGTTTTTGGGTTTCGCTCAGAAATACCGGGATATAATCGGCATAGCCTGCCTGAACACTTTTTCTAACATTGCTCCCTACAAAGAATGCCTGGTGAAAGAATATACCTTCAAATTTTGGGTCTGCATAGGGGGCTTCACCCTCGGTGTGGAGATGGTGGATTCTCACATCTTTTAAATCTCCTCTCTCTCCTGCGCGTATAAGAGCATCAATCAGAATTTTGGGTGCACTTGCAACACTGCTCAGGTGAATGTGGTCACTGGATTTTACCACCCTTACTGCTTCGTCGGCACTGATGAACTTTAGATTTTTGAGCATGATAAATAATTGATATTTAGTTGAATTGGTATAATATTGCCTAAATAATTTCAAGCGGCAAATGTATTAAAATTTCCTATCTTTGCATAATATTAGTTCTAAAGGATGACATTAGTAACAATTACAAGCGACTGGAAAAATGGGGATTATTATCTTGGTGCACTCAAGGGATCACTTTTATCTTTGTCATCCGATATTTGTGTGGTCGATATAACAAATTCCATTCCGAGTTTTGAAGTTTTGCAGGAAATATTCATACTTAGGTCAACTTATCGCCATTTTCCACAAAATACAATTCATCTGATGTGTGTGATGAGTGAACCTGCATTAGGGACAAATATCGTTATTGTCTTTGGTGATGGTCACTATTTTATTGGGGTGAACGACGGGAGGTTTTCGTTACTTTTTGATATTCCGCCTGCAGTTTGTTTTGAGATTCTTAAGGGGAGAGATATTCCCTTCACAAGCTTCACTTCGTTGGAGTTGTTTAAGGAGGCTGTAGATATCATCTGTACAAACAGCTTTGAGACAAGGACCAAAATCTGTGCTATTAACAGAGAGTCTTCTCCAGGGGTTGTACATAACGATAATAACATCACAGGTAGGGTACTTTATATAGATTCATTCGGTAATGCAATAACAAATATTGAGAAGAGGGTTTTTGACTCAATTCATAAAGGGAGAGACTTTACAATTTTTGTACAAGGTCCTTATACAAAAATCAACAAGATATCAAGAGGCTACAACGATAGCTCTCCTGGAGAGATTATAGCTTTGTTTAATTCTGTCGGCTTGTTAGAAATTGCAGTTAATCAGGGTAATATTGCATTATTGGAAAATCTTAATCCATCTTCGGAGATAAGGATAAGGTTTGCACAAACGGAGTATATTGAGAAAAAAAAAACATTATAAATGGAAAGAGAGAAGGCAGTAAAAAATTTTGAGAGACTTTTAAATATTATGGATGAGTTAAGAGCTAAGTGCCCTTGGGACAGGGAGCAGACAATGGAGTCTCTCAGGCCTCTCACAATTGAGGAGACCTATGAGTTGAGTGATGCAATCCTGGAAAAGGAGAGTGCCAACATTGGTAAAGAGCTTGGAGATATTCTTCTGCACATTGTTTTCTATGCAAAGATAGGAGAGGAGCAGGGAGTTTTTGACATCTCAACAATTATTGAAGGTTTGTGCAATAAGTTGGTTTACAGGCATCCTCACGTTTTTTCGCAAACAGAGGTGAACGGAACTAGGGAGGTTATAGAGAATTGGGAGCAACTAAAAGGAAAAGAGAGGGATGGGAACATAAGCCTGCTGAGCGGAGTTCCCGATTCACTTCCTTCATTGGTCAAGGCATATCGTATTCAGGACAAGGCAAGAGCCGTGGGATTTGACTGGGATATACGTGAACAGGTTTGGGATAAGGTGAGAGAGGAGATAGCCGAGTTTGAGAGTGAGATAGTACAAGAGGAGAAAGGGTTTTTAAGCACAAATATTGAAGGTGGAGACGGAAGAGGTGCCGAACAGGAGTTCGGAGATCTGCTATTTTCACTTGTAAATGCAGCAAGGTTATACAACATCAATCCGGATACAGCACTTGAGATGACCAATAAAAAGTTTATCAAGCGGTTTAACTATCTGGAAGAAAAAACTATAAAAAAACGAAAATCTCTTAAAGATCTCTCTCTTGAGGAGATGAATCTCATTTGGGAGGAGGCAAAAAAACTGTAGTATGAAGGTAAACGAGTGGCAATCCAGAAGTGAATTACTTCTTGGAAAAGAGTCTTTAGAAAAACTGAACAGGACAACTTTTGCTATTATTGGACTTGGTGGTGTGGGAGCATATGCTGCCGAGATGGTAGTTCGTGCAGGAGCAGGAAGAGTGGTTATTCTGGACAGCGATGTTGTCAATCTCTCCAATAAAAACAGACAACTTTTAGCACTGGATAGCACTCTGGGGCATTCTAAGGTAAAACTTATGGAGAGAAGACTCAGGGATATCAATAAAGATCTTGAGGTCGTATCTATAAGAGAGTATCTCTCTGAGGAGAATGTTCACACCCTTTTGGAGGGGCTAAAAATTGATTGTGTTATTGATGCCATCGATACTCTCTCTCCCAAAATTGCTCTAATACAGTATTGTCTCAAGAACTCCATTCCACTAATCAGCTCTATGGGAGCCGGTGCAAAGACAGATGCCACAAAAATAGAGGTGAAAGATATATCCAAATCGTTTAACTGCCCCCTTGCTTATATGTTAAGGAAGCGGTTAAGAAAGGTTGGGATAAGCAAGGGTTTTCAGGTGGTTTTTTCCGAAGAGCTCCCGGATACAGATGCAATTATTCCGGTACAGGAGCAGAATAAAAAGTCTCAGGTGGGGACAATATCCTATATGCCTGCAGTTTTCGGCTGCATAGCTGCTCAGGCAGCATTACTTCATATCCTTGATGATGACATCATAGATTAAGTTTTTTACCTTTTTTTTAGTACATTTGTCAGATATAACCTAACCTAAACCCAGCACTTATGGAATTTAAAATTAAAGAGGTTACAACACCCTCCCAGATTAAAAAATTCATTAAGTTTCCTCATAAATTGTATAAAGGCATTAATCAATATGTGCCTGTACTTAACGGAGATGAATTTGAAATTCTAACCAAAAGCCCTGCTCTTGAGTACTGTAAAATAAAGATGTGGGTTGTTACAGACAATAAAAATAAAATTGTGGGAAGAGTTGCCGGTATCTGGAATCCTCACTCAAACGAGTACCATTCCGAAAAGAGAGTCCGATTTGGCTGGTTCGACTTTATTGATAACCGCGACATTGCAGCAGCTTTGTTAGAGCAGGTTGCCAGGTGGGGAAGAGAACTTGGAATGGAGCAGATGCACGGACCTCTTGGTTACAACACTCTCAACCGCCAGGGTATGATGATTGAAGGATTTGAGAACACTCCTCCCATTAATTGCATATATAACTACCCCTACTACTCAAGAATTATGGACGAGTTAGGTTATGAGAAGCAGGTAGATTGGGTGCAGATTAAACTGCGAGCAGATGAAGGAGTTCCCGATAAAATTAAACGCATTAACTCTGTGTTGCTGGAGAAACATAATCTTAGAATTATGGATATCAAAGAGTTTAAGGGTTCAAGTAAATTGATAAAAAGTTTTCAGAAGAGCTACAACGAGGGTTTTAAGGATATAGATAATTTTGTACCTCTAACAGATTCAGAGGTGGAGAAAGTTGCTAAAGATTACTTCTCAAAACTGAGGAAGGAGCTAACCTGTATTATACTTGACGGAGAGGACAATATTGCTGCCTTCGGAATATGTGTTCCCAATCTCTCAACCTCTTTTAAGAGGGCTGGCGGTAGATTATTCCCTTTCGGGTTTTTACATATCCTCAGGGAGTTTCGTAACTATACGACGATTGATCTTCTGCTTTTGGGAGCAGCTTCGGAGTGGCAGAACAAAGGAATTTCGTCCATTTATCACACTCATATTGCATCCAACCTAGAGAGAGGGACAATCAGGTATGCCATAACCAACCCTCAGGCAGAGAATAACTCTGCTTATAAAGTATGGGAGAGGTACGGCTACGAGCCATATATGAAGAGAAGATGTTATATTAAAAATTTATAACCAAATGAAATTAAGGGATATTTGCTCTCTCACAGAGGGTGTTGTAGTAAGCGGAGAGAGTAGGCTGGACGATAGTGTCGAATTTGCTTTTGCATCGGATCTAATGAGTGACGTTCTCACCATCAAAAAAGATCATTTTCTGCTTATTACAGGACTAGCCAACATTCAGTCCATTAGAACAGCAGAGATGTCGGATGCTCCTTATTTGCTTTTATGCAGAAACAAGGAGGTTACTGATGAGATGCTGGAGCTGGCCCAAGAGGATAATATTCTTATTATCAAAAGTAAATTCTCTATGTTTCGATGTGCCGGTATTCTTTTCAATGCCGGATTAAAACCTGTATACTAATATGCGTTTCGTATACAAGGTAGAGGGAGGAGATTTTACACAGGCGGGTTATGCAGCCTCACAGGTAAAGAGGAGCCTTAAGCAACTTGGTGTTGATTCATCGGTAATTAAAAGAGTGGTTGTGGCACTTTACGAAGCCGAAGTTAATATTGTTGCACACGCTTACAGAGGAGTTATCTACGTAGATATAGAGAGCTCCGGAATAAAACTGAAACTTGTAGACGAAGGG
Source organism: uncultured Muribaculaceae bacterium (assembly GCA_964351405.1). Classification (GTDB taxonomy): domain Bacteria; phylum Bacteroidota; class Bacteroidia; order Bacteroidales; family UBA932; genus Bact-08. Next base: position 31,624 of record CAYGOE010000015.1, read on the forward strand.
CCGGGAATTCAGGATGTTACCAGAGCAATGACTAAGGGCTTCTCCACTGCCTCTCCTGCTGTTAGAGAGATGGGATTCGGAGCCGGAATGGGGCTTCCCAATATCAGCGAAAATGCAGATTCGCTTACAATAGAGACTGTAGTGGGAAAGGGGACCACACTTAATATTGAGATAAAATTTTTGAGATAACTTTTTGCATTTATAGATGTGAGCAGACGTCATACTACATATAACAGGGCACTAGAGATAGTCGAGGGTATCTGTATAGGTTGTTCTCACTGTATTAAGGTCTGCCCGACCGAAGCACTTAGAGTTTCCGGAGGTAAGGCAGGAATTCACGCAGACTGGTGTATAGATTGCGGAGAGTGTTACAGGGTTTGCCCTACCAGAGCCATAAGGGTGATGGATGATGACTTTAGACAGATTTTCAAATTTAAACACAGAGTTCTATTGGTTCCATCTGTCTTCTTTGCGCAATTTAAAGACACTATTCAACGTAATACAATATGCCAAATTATTGGTGAGCTTGGTTTCACAGAGGTGTGTGCAGTTGAGCAGAGCGTAGATACCCTTCTTAATGAGATTAATGACTATCTTGAAGCGGCCCAAAAGCCGGTTATTTCGTCTTTTTGTCCGGCAGTTATAAGACTTATTCAGGTAAGGTTCCCATCATTGGTAGATAATATTATGAAGCTTCTACCGCCGATTGAGATTACAGCACAATATTACAAAAAGAGATTTGAGAAGGAGGGTATAGCGGAGAGTGAATATGGAATATTCTATCTAACACCCTGTATCGCCAAAATAGCCGCAGTAAAGTCTCCGGTTGGAGGGTATCTCTCTCCAATAACCGGAGTTATAAATATGGACTTCTTCTTTAATAAAGTATATTTGGCTTATAAACAGAGAATTCCAATAACAACGAGCATTGTTATAAATGGAGAACTCTCTTCTAAAGGGGTGCTCTTCCCGACTACAGGTCAGGAGAGTGCTCACGTTAAGGGGCGTACACTGGCCGTAGATGGGATGAAGAATGTAATAGACTTTCTGGAGATGCTGGAGAATGAGGAGATAGATAATGTAGATTTTCTGGAGATCAGAGCCTGTGACGAATCTTGTGCAGGGGGGATTCTATCTCACCGAAACAGATTTCTAACTGCTGAGAGTCTGAAGAACTTTGCCAAAACTATACCCGACAGTCATAATCTTATTGATGAGTACAAGAGATCTTGTAGCGCGGTGGTTCATATGGACAAAATAGAACCTCGCTCTATGGTTAAATATGACAAAGATATTGAGATTGCAATCAAAAAGATGGAGAGTGCAAGGCGACTTAAGAAGATACTTCCGGGAATTGACTGTGGTGCCTGTGGAGCTCCAAGTTGCGAGGCTCTTGCAGAGGATATAGTTAGGGATCAGGCTCAGATTAACTCCTGTATATTTCTGAGAACTATCTTTGAAAAGAGAGGAGAGATATCTCTGGAAGATACAATTAAAATTATGGAGAGTATTTGGGGAGAGGCGAGGTTTGATAAAAATGAAGAAGAGTAAATATTTAACGTTAAAAATACCATATAGAATGAAAGTTAAGGACATAGCCCAAAAGATGAATCTCAAAGTGTACTCTTGTGAAGATGCATTGGAAAATAGTGTTACCGGAGGATACTCTTCGGATCTTCTGTCAGATGTTATGGGACACTCTAAAGAGGGGCAGCTGTGGATAACTCTTCAGACCCATAAGAATATTATTGGGGTTGCATCGCTCAGAGATCTATCTGCAATTATACTTGTAAAAGGATTTACTCCTGACCTGGAGACTATTAAGCTATCTCAGAGCGAGAATATCCCAATTTTGGGTAGCGATCTGGATGCCTTTGAACTGTGCGGAGAACTTTACCAGCTTCTGAAATAGTTCCGGGTCTTAAACTTGAAGGCAGATCTTCATATTCACACAACACTATCTCCTTGCGGCGACATTGAGATGACTCCTGTTGCAATAATTGCAAAGGCAAAAGAGATGGGGCTGGATCTAATTGGAATTACAGATCATAACTCAACCCTTCAGGCAAGGGAGATTCGCAGGGTGGGGCTGCTTGCAGGAGTAGAGGTGCTTTGTGGAGCCGAAATTACCACTCGAGAAGAGGTTCACGTTCTCGCTTTTGTGGAGGGAGATGACTCTTTGAATAAGCTTCAGGAGTGGCTTACAATCAACCTTATTGTAGTTCCGAACAATCCGGATATTTTCGGTTACCAATTAGTAGTTAATCAAAATGAGGATGTGATTTACCAGGAGGATAATCTGCTTATAGGAGCAATCGATAAAAGCATAGAGGAGGTTGAGGAGTTTGTTCACTCTTTGGGAGGCATATTTATTCCTGCCCATATAGACAAACAGCAAAACTCTGTAATCAGCCAGCTTGGTTTTCTTCCGATACACCTCTCCGTTGATGCCCTGGAGCTCTCTTCCAATGCAAATATTGAGGATTTCAAAAAGAGGAACAGCGATATAGCAAAAAAACCTTTTATACAATCTTCTGATGCTCATTATGTAGATGATATAGGAAAGGTGTATACAGAACTCAAAACAGACGGAACCACATTTGAACAGATAAAATCTGCAATTAACAGAATATGAATGACCTCTCTCTCCATATAATAGATATCATACAGAATTCCCTTACTGCAGGAGCAACTTTAATTAAACTCACGGTAAATGAGGAAATAAAAGGAGATTTGCTCACAATAGAGATTGAAGATAACGGAAAAGGTATGACTGCTCATCAGGTAATGAGTCTTGAAGATCCTTTTTTTACATCTCGTACCACTAGAAGAGTAGGGATGGGGATTCCACTCTTCAAACAATCTACAGTACAGAGTTCGGGTAACCTTACTGTACTCTCGGAGCCGGGTGTGGGAACCAAAGTGACTGCAACTTTCAGACATAGTCACATTGACCGCCCTCCCCTTGGAGATCTGGCAAACAGCTTTATTCTTATGGTGAGTGCAAACCCTAATAAAGAGTTCTTTTTAAGATATCTCTATAACGGTAGCGAGTATTGCTTCGATACAGTAGAAGTAAAGGAGATTCTTGACGGACTCCCTCTTAATGACCCTTCAGTTATCAGAACACTCACTGCTATGGTGGATTCAAATATAAAAGATATTAAAGACGAAAATTAAATTTTATTATCAAATTTACTTCTTATATTTGCGAAATTATTAGGCACGCACTATTATATAGTAATTAAAATATAACAAATTGTAACTTAAATCCCAATAATTTTTTGCAATCTGTAATAAAATATCTACTTTTGCGCTTCGATTCAAATCTCGGCAGACACAACTATAACCAAATATAAAATAAGTATGAATAAAATCAAATCCCTTGACGATTTGCGGAAGATGAAACAAAGTCTCGAGCACGGAATGAATATCCGTGAGAAGAGCAATTCGCCAGAGTCTCTTGTTCAGATTCGTGTGGCAATGGCTACCTGCGGTATTGCAGCCGGCGCCAGGACGGTAATGAACACTCTAATAGAGAAGATTGAGATTGAAAAGATTCCTGCTGTGGTCACACAGGGCGGGTGCATGGGCTATTGCTTTGCAGAGCCCACAATTGAGGTAAAGATACCCGGCAAAGATCCGGTTGTCTTTGGCAATGTCGACTCAAAAGTGGCATTAGAGATCGTGGAGAAGTATATCAAAAACGGAGAGCTTCTTGACGGTATTATACCTACCAACTATCAAACTATTAATGAATAAAGGAGTAGTTTATGGCACAGTATAAAATGCATTTGCTGGTTTGTGCTGGTACCGGTTGCCGGGCCTCACAAAGTGATGAGATTATCGTGAATCTAAACCTAGAGCTAAAAAAACAGGGTCTGCAATATGATGCTCAGGTTGTTGCTACAGGATGTTTTGGATTCTGCGAAAAGGGGCCGATTGTAAAAATTGTACCAGACAACACCTTCTATACTCAGGTAAAACCTGAGGATTGCGCCGAAATTATTAGCGAACACATCCTTAAAGGGCGCAGGGTTAACAGGCTTCTTTATGAAGACCCAGAGACCCGAAAGTATATAGAAGACTCTAAACATATGGGTTTCTATCAGAAACAGCTTAGAATTGCTCTGAGAAACTGTGGTTTTATTGACCCGGAAAATATTGACGAATATATAGCACGCGACGGTTACGCTGCTTTAGGAAAAATCATTGCAGAGATGACACAAAGTCAGGCAATAGATGAGATCAAAAAATCAGGATTAAGAGGTCGAGGAGGAGGCGGTTTCCCTACCGGAATCAAGTGGGAAATTGCATCAAAAAATAAAGCAGACCAAAAATATGTGGTTTGTAATGCAGATGAGGGTGACCCTGGTGCATTTATGGACAGATCAATACTTGAGGGAGATCCTCACTCAATTATTGAAGCGATGGCAATTTGCGGGTACTGCATTGGTGCTTCTAAAGGGTTAGTATATATCCGTGCAGAGTATCCTCTTGCCATAAAGCGTCTTCAGGTTGCTATTGCTCAGGCACGGGATTATGGGTTGTTAGGAGATGATATTATGGGATCTGGTTTCTCATTTGACATTGAACTTAAATATGGTGCAGGTGCTTTTGTTTGCGGAGAGGAGACAGCTCTTATCCAATCAATGGAGGGGCATAGAGGTGAACCGGCTGTAAAACCACCATTTCCTGCAGAGAAAGGCTACCTTGGAAAACCAACCAATGTAAACAATGTAGAGACATTTGCAAATATACCCGTTATTTTCCTTAAGGGGTCAAGCTGGTTTGCAAGTATAGGTACAGAGAAGTCAAAAGGGACAAAAGTTTTTGCACTGGCAGGTAAGATCAATAATGTTGGCCTTATAGAGGTACCTATGGGTATTACCCTAAGAGAGGTTATTTTTGAGATAGGTGGCGGAATCAAGGATGGGAAAAAATTCAAGGCTGTTCAGACGGGAGGCCCTTCCGGTGGATGTCTTACAGATAAACACTTAGATACACCGATTGATTTTGACAACCTTATAGCTGCCGGCTCAATGATGGGTTCCGGAGGTATGATTGTTATGGACGAAGATGACTGTATGGTATCTGTTGCCAAATTCTATCTTGAGTTTACAGTTGAAGAGTCTTGCGGTAAATGTGCTCCTTGCCGTGTGGGTAACAAGAGATTACACGAAATTCTCGAAAAGATTTGTGCAGGTAAAGGGACAGAGGATGATTTGAGCTATCTGGAAAACTTAAGTAAGGTAATCAAAGATACATCTCTGTGCGGTCTTGGACAGACCTCTCCAAACCCTGTACTCTCTACGCTGGAGCATTTCTACGACGAGTACCTTGCTCACGTTAAAGAGAGGATATGTACTGCAGGAAGATGTAAAGCTCTCAAACTCTACACAATTATTGCAGATAAGTGCACCGGATGTACAGCTTGTATCAGGGCTTGTCCTGTTTCAGCCATTACCGGAGAAAAGCGTCAGCCTCACGTGATTGACGTAGATAAATGTATCAGATGCGGTGCTTGTTATGACAAGTGTAAATTTACAGCTATTAACGTTCAATAATCCAATCCTATGGAATTAATAAAAGTTACTATAGATAAAGTCGAGATAGAAGTCAAAAAAGGGACGACTATCTACCAGGCAGCAAAGAAGATAGGGATAGATATCCCTGTGCTTTGCTATATGAACCTAGAGCACCTGAAAATTGAAAACCGCCCGGGTGGCTGCCGAATTTGTGTTGTGGAGGTTGAGGGAAGGAAAAATCTTGCTCCATCCTGTTCAACAGAGTGCGCAGATGGAATGGTGGTTAAAACGCACAGTATAAGGGTACTAAATGCAAGAAAAACTGTATTGGAGTTAATTCTGTCAGACCACCCTGCTCAATGTCTTATATGTTCATCTTCCGGGAAGTGTGACCTACAGTCACTCTCTCAAAAGATGGGTATCAGAGAGATTCACGCAGTTGAGAATGCAGAGGTATCTTCATACAGAAAAGACTGCTCTCCTGCTCTTAACAGAGATATGGACAAATGTATTATGTGCCGCAGATGCGAAACTATCTGTAACGATGTTCAGACTGTGGGCGCTTTGAGTGCCGTAAACCGCGGGTTTATGTCGGTTGTTGCTCCTGCATTTGAACAGGACCTCATTGACTCACCTTGTACATTCTGTGGTCAGTGTGTTGCTGTTTGTCCTACAGGTGCACTTACTCCTTACGATGATACCGCAAAGATCATTCGTGCACTTGCAGATCCTAAAAAGACTGTAATTGTGCAGACAGCACCTGCTGTTCGTGCCGCTTTGGGCGAGGAGTTTGGTCTGCCGGCCGGAACACTTGTAACAGGAAAAATGGTTGCAGCTCTACGTACTTTGGGCTTTGATAAGGTGTTTGACACAGACTTTGCTGCCGATCTTACTATTATGGAGGAGGGGACAGAGTTACTTAACAGGATATCTAGGCATCTCAATGGAGATAAGGATGTTAAGCTGCCTATTCTTACCTCCTGCTGCCCTGCGTGGGTTAACTTCTTTGAGGTTTATTTCCCGGATATGCTGGATGTTCCTTCTACAGCTCGCTCACCTCAGCAGATGTTTGGCTCAATAGCTAAAACATATTATGCAGATCTTATCGGAGTCAAGAGAGAAGATCTTGTTGTAGTTTCAATTATGCCTTGTCTTGCCAAAAAATTTGAGTGCCAGCGTGAAGAGTTTTCGGTTTACGGAAATCCTGATGTTGACTTCTCAATATCTACAAGGGAGCTAGCAGGGTTGATCAAATCTGCCAATATCACTTTTGATGCACTGTCCGAAGAGGAGTTTGACCTCCCAATGGGTGAGTCTTCCGGTGCCGCTGTTATTTTCGG
>CAYGOE010000016.1:0-3882 GCA_964351405.1 uncultured Muribaculaceae bacterium
CTATTGAAAAACAGGATATTAGTAATATCGGAATCAAGGTTAATAAATAATGAGAATAATTAAACACAATTGGTCTTCTTCGAATTAATACAAATAACGCTTGAAAAAGTGAGACCAGGGCTGTAATTAAAACCATGGTTTTTATTGAGAGTAGAAAATTCATAATTATTTTGGAGGTTAATATACTTGTTAATACCTGAACACAAATGTATTAATTAATTATTCAGTTATACTATACTCTTCTATAATATTTGGTATATTTATGCAGATTCTTAGAGATGTAAATTGATAAAGAGTCTATTTCCGGACGGGACACAATCTATGACACCGTCTTGCAGGAGCTATTAGTGATAAATACACATAAAAAAAAGAGGATGACTAAAATGTCATCCTCTTTCCCTTACCCGGAAGAGGACAATTTTCCGAACCATTTATAAGAGATTTAGAATTGTTAACTAGGAAAGATTTTGAAAAAAAGGGGGAGACAAAAGCCTATTAAAAACATAATCCTAACGAAGGATAAGTTTTTTGTACTGGAATGGTTGTAAAGAAATCACATTTGTAATAAATAATAACTATGTGCTATTAGATATAATATGACTGCATATATAAAAATAAGGTCAGTAAAAAGCTCTTATTGTGTGATATTTTGTAATTATAGATGTTTTTTATTACTTTTGCTATGCTTAAAATTTGTTTAATATGAGCCAACTAGATAGCCAGTTAAAAGAGCAACTTATAAAAAGGGTGTCTTTAGATAATCCTTGGTGGTTATCTGGAACTATTGCAGATGATTATAAAAAAATGCCACTTAGACCATATTCTGAAGTATTTTATCCATTAGTCGCAGATACATCAATAAGGCGAGCAACAATATTGATGGGGCCACGACGAGTGGGCAAAACAGTGATGCTATATCATACTATCAACAAACTAATTGCAAGTGGTATTAATCCACAAAAAATTATATATCTGTCTATAGATACCCCGATATATAACAACATCTCTCTTGAGGAGTTATTTAACTACGCTCGACAAGCACTCAAACAGGAAGATAATTACGATGATTTCTTTGTTTTTTATGATGAGATACAATATCTAAAAAATTGGGAGGTTCATCTTAAATCACTCGTTGATAGTTTTCGCAGTGTTAAATTTGTCGCTTCCGGTTCAGCTGCTGCTGCACTTAAGATGAAAAGTAATGAGAGCGGTGCAGGAAGGTTTACCGACTTTATGCTACCTCCCTTGACTTTCTATGAATTTCTGAATCTGCAAAATCTTAACAATATAATCATTGAAAAAAGCGACAAATCTATCATTCCATTTGACTCCATAAACATTGATGAACTAAACCGTCTATTTATTGAATATATAAATTATGGTGGTTATCCTGAAGTTGTTTTCTCTGAAAAAATACGCTCTAATCCCGGACAGTATATCAAGAATGATATTATTGATAAGGTTTTGCTCCGAGACTTACCGAGTCTGTATGGTATCACAGATATTCAAGAGTTAAATAAACTGTTTGTGCATATTGCCTTTCGATCAGGTAATGAGTTTTCTTATGAAACACTTTCCGGCGAGGCCGGAATCAAGAAAGATTTGCTGAAAAAATATCTTGAGTATCTGGAAGCTGCTTTCCTAATTAAGGTAGTAAATAGAATAGATCAAAATGCAAAACGAATGCAACGGGTTATCTCGTTTAAGATTTACCTGACCAATCCAACATTGCGATGTGCTCTATTCTCGCCAATTGAAGATACTGACGATTTTATTGGAAGTATGGTTGAAACAGCAATTTTTGCACAATGGATTCAAGGCGAGAAGAGTGATTTTTACTACGCCAACTGGACACATGGCAGAGAGAAGGGAGAGGTTGATATGGTATGGACTGATGCTGCAACGCAAAAAGCCTTTTCTTTAGCTGAGGTTAAGTGGACAGATCGCTTTTATAACAATCCAACAGAGTTGAAGTCGCTAAATAAGTTTCTTGAATCTAATAAAGATATTCGCAAAATAATAGTTACAACAAAAAGCAAAACAGGTACATACGATTCTCCGCACGGAAAAATGCTTTTCATTCCTGCGGCAATTTACGCCTATTGGGTTTCTGCCTATCTTTATAACAATAAAAGAACCTCATTGCTCACTCCTAATGATGTGTCATAATAAGCAAAAATAAAACTCTTATTTTGCACTATGCTGCTAAATCATATGTAATAATGTGTTTATATCTGTAAAATAAGAAAGATGCCTCATCAAAATGACTGATATCTAAACTTATTTTATGACGAGTTACTCAGTAGGTGAGCGACAATACTAAAAAAGCAGGTCAAAATGGACCTGCTTTTTTTAGTACTCGAAGAGGACAATTTCCCGAACCATTTATGAGAGATTTGGAGCATTTTTAAAGTTGAGGAATAATTTATCAAATGATTAGTAATGATTGATATAGATTTGCAAAAAATTGTTTATATAAAACATTACTTGCGTTGAAAAAAAATACAAATTCATTTAATAGTTACCTAAATTTCATAAGCATCAAAACCGGATTGTCATCCTCTCTCAATCTGTCGGAAATAGGTTTTAAATCTTTATTTAATAATTCGTAATGCTTTTTCAAAAATACTGGGGTAAGTAAAATTGCAGCATAATTGTGATTTTGAGTTAAAGTAAACTGATTCAATACTATTTCATTACTAATTAATGCTAGTCTAAAATTACATTTATTGATATCTTCCGATGTATTATTATTAATTCTGAAAATACTATTACTTGATTTATCATATGCAAAATGTCTGAGTTTTCCACTTTTCCCATATTTCATTTCAGTACTAAAAAAAACGTATTTCGTTGTCTCCATCGTAGGAAAAATTATAATCTCCTCGTGTCCATATTCAGTTACGTCAACAAATTTTGGTGTTACACTTAAATCTTTCCCTACAAAGAAAATCGTATCAGACCTAAAACTTGTAATATAGGTACCATTCGAAGTTGTTGTCATTTGCCAAATCAATCCCGGCATATTGTCACTTATATATGGTCTTGGGTAATAAATATCCTGTATTTCTCTGATAAAAAGAGATTTTCTTTCAAAAGCCACCAAAGTTTTACCATTACCTTTTATAACATCTACTCCTAATGGATTTTTTGAAACATTTGGAGCTATATAGCTAGAGCGGTAATTATAGCCAATAATATAATCACTGCCAATATTCTCAATTTGGTAAAATTCAGAATTGCCTTTCAATAATTGTTTGTCATACTTATGATTGCCATTAATGTCATATATCATGAAACTTAAGTTGTTACGATTATATAAAACAACCTCATTAGAAATGGTATCAGCTGTAAAAAGGAAAAAATCGAGAAACTCACCAGGGCCTCTCCCTCTACGACCTATCTGATATAATAGATTTCCCTTATGATCGTAAACAAATAATTTTGAATCAATGCGGTTCCTATCTCCAATAATAATTATATCTTTTGAAACGTATATGTTTTTACTGATATCATCATTAATAAAAATAATCGAGTCTTTGTTAAATGTAAGTGGAATATAAGTAATGTCGGCAACATCACTTAATTTTAAGTCCAGCAAAGGATAGTTCTTGCTAGTATTAACAATAACAATATTGCTGTTATCCATGGAACAACTTAGGGTGAAAACGAAAACCAAGAAAAATAAAAGCTTTTTCATATAGATGGTGATTAAAAATCAGTATTTGAAATTCGTAACGAGGGGCATGTTCAATTCTGCATAAAAAGTTAGTAATATCTTAGCCTTTAGAATATTCAGCCTGTAATTGAAAATATAAAAAAAAAAAAAAAAAAATAGCTCGATTTTACTTGTTATCATTTTAAATGCCCAAGTATTAAGAT
>CAYGOE010000016.1:3892-37546 GCA_964351405.1 uncultured Muribaculaceae bacterium
ATTTCTGAATAAAAAGTTAGTAATATCTTAGCCTTGAGAATATTCAGCCTGTAATTGAAGATATACATATTTTTTTTTAAATAGCTCGATTTGCTTGTTATCATTTTAAATGCCCAAGTATTAAGATTGGATTACCATTCTCTTTAATATTTTTTGAGATATCAAGCAAGAGAGGGTTCTCAACGACATTATTTTCTCTGCACTTTTTGATATGGTCAAATATTTCATAAGGCCAAACTATTTTTACAATCTTATCATCAAAAGCCCCATAGAGAGGCATAAAATGCTCCATCCCTAGAATGTCGTCATAAAAACCATTTGCTAGGCTCCCTCTGGTGATTCCTTTGCTTTTATCGTGATAGATTACATAAATGTCTCCTTTCTCTATCCCCCTTTGATTGGGAAAATTGATAACCGTTGTCATGATAAAAAAAAGATATCGGGATGTCTCATATACTGCCATACATAACGGCCTGTTATCGGAGATCTCTACCAATCTGCATTGATCCAGACTACCGGCAGACCATGCTCTTTCTGCGTCTATTAATAACTCTTTAAATTTATAAAAATAGTCCTTATGGATTCTATGTTCCGGATCTATCTTGACTACTCTGGAAGGGGTGATTCTTTCCTCTGTAATATGATAAATTGTGTCATTGATATAGTTGTAGAAAACCGTAGTATCATTATAATCCGTCATAAAACGTGTTAGCCTACCTTTAGGAGAAGGTGTATAATGGTCGATATTAATTGGTTCGGCAACAGAAGCAGAGTTTGTTAAATCGAAATCAGTATTAAAAAAGAAGAGAGTATCTGGAAAAGAATACAGCAATAAGGTTTTACCCTGTTGAAAAAATTCGGAGATTCTAGAAAAGCGGCCTTCCGCGACAGTGTTTTCTTTCCCTCCATGTAGTACTCTTACATTACCGGTAGGTTTTCCATCTAATCCATACTCAATAAATTTACTGCCTAAGCTATAGTAGCAATCATTAATCCGTGCTACTTTAGTAACACCAAACGGCTCCTCAAAAGGGCCGCGTCCTTTAGTCCCGACACTATTTTGATATTTCCCATTTTTATCGAAACAGATATTATAGTTAAAAATATAATCACTTTTAAAAACGGTTTTAATGGTGCCTATCGAACTCCGGTCATTTGTTTCAAGTATTATAAATGAAATACTATCCACTATTTCAGAAAGTTTGATTTTCTCTCTGGAATTAACTGCCCCGGTGATATCTACAATATAGTCTTGTATATATCCATTATGAGATTTGTTAACATTGCAGGAGATAAAAACAAATACTGATGATACTAATATGATTTTGTTTATTTTTTGATTAAACATATAAAAGTAAAAATTTGTAGAGAGTTGGACCCTCTGAAAAGCGGGTTTAGTATCATTAAAAGAAATCATTTGTTTTCAAACTAAAGTTGATCAAAAAAAAGATAAATTCTGATATAAATTTCGTCAAAAATTTCCTGTCAGAAAAATTATGGCGCAAAAATGGCGCAAATCACAAAAGAAAGAACCCTAACTGACTGATTATCAATTAGGGTTATTTTGTTCCCGTACCCCTAAGAGGACAATTTTCCGAACCATTTATGAGAGATTTGGAATTGATTGTAAAGTTGAAAACCCAAATTCAAATAGTAGATAATGAGTAGAATAGACTAATAATATTTGGACAAAGAGACACTGTCCTCTATTTAGGGGGTCCGACACGAGGTGTTGATTAACCTTGGATTTCGGTTTAGTTTATAAATGGACAAGAGCGTAAAAAATGGGTACATTGAAAGTAAATCATCTTCATTAAGTATCTGGACTGCTTAAAAAAGCTTTGGATTAAAGATTTTTTTATAAAAGCAATAGGAAACATCTTAGATTTTTTTTTTTTGATATAGAGAAACTGACCGAATGTCGGTGTGTAAAAAAACCAGACTACCCTGCGGGATAGCCGAGTAAAGTGACAGAAGTGAGCAAAAGGTCTAAAGTGACTTTTTAATCCTTAATGCAGCGCACAGAAAAGCCGCCCGCACGGATGTAGGTGTGCGTACCTGCACCACTGCTAGCGAAGCTCAGGTAGCGAGAGGTAGTAACATCTACTTTACTAGACCAGTAGTAGCCGTAGGCACCAACATCAGTGAGTGAACCATTACTGGCTTTGCGGTAACCTGCTACGGTAAGTTTTAAAGGGCTGGCGAAAGCGCCTGTAGCATTATTACTGCTCCACGTTAGTTGCTCGGCATTGAGTTCATCATCGGTAGGCAGTCTAAAACCTTTCGGGCACGGATTGTTGGTGCCGTTCACACCTTGCCATAAGTTGGATTTTTGTGGGTTAAGCCAATCCCAAGGAGTATAAGAGGTTAAAATAAAACTACCGTGTCCCGATAAATATAAGTTTGATATTGTGCCTGTGGTTGTAGATGTTCTTATCTGATGCCCATCTGTTAGTCTGCCCCACTGGTATAAATCTCCGTATGCATGTTCATCGGTGCTGCTTGTAGCAACCCTCGATGCCCCTAAGTTTCTGTCCATCCACACCTTACCAGTTAGACTGGTTACTTGTCCTACTAACAGAGGTTTCTCCGGATTCTCTTTAACAGTATCTTTACTGCAAGAGACAGCTATTAATACCATTGCTGCTAATAGTAGTGATAGTAACTGTGAATAATTTAATGTCCTTTTCATTTTAGTGTTTTTGTAAATAATTTTTAAATATAACTAATTATTATAAAACAATTTAATCAGATAGTATGCATTCCCTTCTCCCAACTTGTCAGAATCCCCATTTTGTCGGACCCCCTAAATGTGTCGGACTCCTTGAAAATCGAACATAGTTTCATTCGATGAAATCATTTGTTTTCAAACTGAAGTATACAGACCAAAAAGAGAAATATTCAAAAAGATTTTACATTCAATTTGCCCTATTATAAGAATTATGGCGCAAAAATGGCGCAAATCACAAAACAAAGAACCCTAACTGACGGATAATCAATTAGGGTTGTTTTGTTCCCGTACCCGGAGCCGGGATCGAACCGGCACAGCCTTGCGGCCACTGGTGTTTGAGACCAGCGCGTCTACCGATTCCGCCATCCGGGCATTGAATTGTTTCGGTAAATGCTGGGCGTCAAAGGTAGAAATATTTTTTAAATGGGCAACTATCTGCTTACAAGAATGGGTTTGCCCAGTCCTGCCGATTCAAGTGGTTTTAACTGAGTTTTAGCATCCCCAACCACTACGAAAACCATCTCATTTACATTAAGGTTACGGGCAATTGCCTCTTTTGCCTGCTCAAGTGTCATCTCGTTGAGAATCTTCTCCTGCTGCTTAACATAATCTACCGGTAGATTGTAGTAGGAGATGTTTGAGAGCATCTTAACAAGTGAACCTAGTGTCTCAAACGAAGATGCCATAGCTTTGGTCATAGAGCTCTTTGTCTCGTTCAATAACTGTTCGTTAAAGGCCTCTGCGTAACCACCAATGAGTTCGCGGAATATTGTAACCGCTTCCGGAGTCGTACTTGCCTGTACGCTTGAAGATGCCGAGAAGTTGTTGTAATGTTTGCCACTCTCAAATGATGAAGATGCGCCATATGTGAACCCACGCTGTAATCGCAGAACATCAAAAAGCATTCCCTGTGACCCTGTGCCAAGCCTGTAATTGACAACAGTAGCCGGATAGAAATCCGGATTGTCAAAACTCAAACCAGGTTTGCCAACAATAATCATAGATTGAGGTGAGCCCGGGTTATCTACGAAATAGATTTGACCACTCTTTGCAGGAACTCCCTGCACAGGTTCTGGAATAACAACTTCGGTTACTCTCCAATCTTTTGCAAGGGTGGCAAGAGCTGTTTCACAAGTAACTTTATCAATATCTCCTGCAATATTCATTGTGGCTACAGAAGGGGAGAATGCTGTGCCATAAAACGTTTTAATATCTTCAATTGTAATTGAATCAATACTTTGAGATGTACCATATATAGATTTGGAAAGAGTGCCATCTGCGCCGTAAAGCAGGATATCTCTGGTTCTCTTCGCTATTGCAGATGGATCTGCAGATGATTGCCTGATAAGAGATTTTGTCTCCTGTTTGACTCTGGCGAGAGCACTCTCGTCAAACCTTGGGTTCAGGAGAATCTCTTTTGTAAGTTCAACAACTTTGGCAAAATTGCGGGTAAGTGCAGTAACATTTACATTAACCCCCTCGATATCTGCCGAAACTGATATTCTCGCACCCAAAAGACCCATTGCGCTCTCCAACTCCTCTGCACTTTTCAATGCTGTTCCCTCATTCATTAACCTGGCATTAAGATAGGATAGGCCCCCCTTTCCCGGAGGATCCATTAAAATACCACCCTTAATGTTAATTGTAAACTGAACCACAGGTAACTCCTTTTGGGTGATACCAAAGATCTCCATTCCGTTGGAGAGAGAGGTTTTCCACACCTCTGGGAGGTTGAAACTAGGTGTATTAGGCAGATATTCCGGCTCAACCGAGCGGTCAATCTTAGATGCACTCTTTTCGTAAGGGTCGTCAACAATCTTACCTCCGGCAGATTTCATCTGTTGCTCTTCTACCCTCTCCATCACTATATCTGCCATCCTGGACTCACTCACTGCCAAATCTGCTCTACCCGCAGGGACAACACTTAGAGCAAGATGAGCTCTCTCTTTGAAATATTTTTTGTAAACAGCCATAACCTCTTCGGCTGTAATTTTCCTATATCTTTCAAGCTCTTTTAGGGAGTTGTCCGGTGAGCCGGCAAACTCATTATCCCTTGCCATCATAATGGCCTTTCCGTTAATGCTGCTCAGGCGGTTATAGATATTAACCTCCTGCATTACCTTAAATTTCTCCAGTTCTGTAGCATCTACACCACTCTCTTCAAACTTAGCAAATGCCATATTTATTGCAGCATAAACTGAATTCAAATTCACATCTTCAAATGCCCTGATAGAGATTGCTGCACTTCCTGCAACCTCTCTGGACATACTCATCGCATTCACATTAGGGGCAAGTTTCTTCTCCTCAACCACAACTTTATAAAGTGGTGACTTTTTCCCGCCTGCAAAGAGTGAAGTGAACGCCTGTAAGGCATATGAGTCATCGCTATACTGCTCTACTGTCGGGAAAGTCAGGGTTATTTGGGGCAGTTTTGCATATGCATCTTCCCACATTACAAACTTGCTGGCAGCGAGAGAGGGGTTGCTAACAACCGGCTTCTCAACATCTGCCCCTTTGGGTATCTCTGCAAAATATTTATTAATTAGATCCTTAACAACTGTAGCATCAAAATCTCCAGCTATCACCAGAGTTGCATTGTTTGGAACATAGAATTTTTTGTAGAACTCCTTTACATCTTCCAGGGTTGCACTTCTAAGATCTGCAATCTCGCCGATTGTTGTCCAGCTGTAGGGGTGACCTTGCGGGAAGAGCTCTTTTGCCACGATTATGCTGCTCTGTCCATAGGGTTGGCTATCGTAGTTCTGTCTCTTCTCGTTAGATACAATGTCAATCTCCCTCTCAAGGCCGCCTTGTGTAACTGTGTTAATGAAGTAGCCCATCCTGTCTGACTCCATCCACAAAACCTTCTCCAGTGCATCACGGGGTACAGTCTCGAAGTAGTTCGTACCATCTGCATTGGTAGATCCGTTAAAAGAGCCACCCATTCTTGCAATTTTCTGGAAGAATGCATTGCGGGGAAGGTTTTCTGAGCGCTGGAATAGCATATGCTCAAAAAAGTGGGCAAACCCGGTCTTGCCGGGCCTCTCTCTGCCGGATCCTACGTGATATTGAATGGCAACAGCTACAATAGGATCTGAAAGATCCTGATGAAGAACAACTTCAAGCCCGTTTTCAAGCTGATATTTTTCGAAATTCAGCTTTACTGAGCTATCTTTTGTACAGGAAAAAACCACAAGCACAGTTGCAAGCAGCATAGTTAATTTGAGAAGATTTTTCATAAAGTATAATTATGGGTGTTAGTTTTAAGCATTATCAACAAAGTTAAAAAAAGTTGTATTTGATTGGTAATTTACTTTACCTTTGCTGCGTTCAATAGTTAAGGGAACTCCGTGTGAACCGGAGACAGTACCCGCTGCTGTGATGCTTACCCGAATGGGTTGTCCTCTTTCGAACCACTGCCGTAAAAGGCGGGAAGGTACAGGATGTAAAAGCTAAGTCAGAAGACCTGCTAGAGAACGCTTATATTTTAATCGAACTTTCGGGAGATAGGGCGCGATGTACAAGAGGTTACATTATATTTATGCATTAGCATTATTTTTATCCGGAGCTGTTTTGAATAAAGCAGCAGCTCAGGACTCTGTTCTATTCCCAAACATTTATTCAGAGAGCGATACCTTAAAAAAATTCAAGCTGGATTCGGTTCTTGTGAGCTCCGGTCTGCATAGGGGCTCAATGCCAAACAGAGGCTTTGCTGTTGGTACAAATGTGATCTCGGCATCAGTTGAGTCTATCTCAAGAATGAAGACAAACTCGCTGGCAGACTATATAAGAGAGCAGAGCTCTGTCTACCTCAAAGAGTATGGGCGCGGAATGAGTGCATTTATCTCCGTAAGAGGCACATCCTCTTCACACACCACAATTGCCTGGAATGGAATGAGTATGGCTGTCCCCACACTGGGTCAGGCAGATCTCTCCCATATTCCGGTATACTTTTTTGACAAGATGGAGCTTCACGTTGGGGGGAGCTCTGTACTTTACGGAGACGGAAGTATAGGGGGAACCATTCAAATGAACACCTCTGCAAAGTGGGAGAGGGGGCTAACGGGAGATATTCTTCTCTCTGCAGGAAGCTTCTCTACTCTTTTCACCGGAGCAACTATAAGATATTCAGCCGGGAGAAGCGAATCCCGCACCAGTATATTCCAATCATCTGCAAAGAACAACTACACTTTCGAAAACAACACAAAGGTGGGCAGGCCAACCGAGAGGCTCAATAACTCTGCATATAAAAACAGAGGATTTCTTCAGGAGTTTCACCATAAGCTTAAGGACTCTTCATTGCTCTCCTTCAACATCTGGCTACTCGATTTTAACAGGGAGATTCAACCCTCTGTTTCCCTGAATGACCGCCCGGAGAGCTTTGCCTCAATATTCGATAAAAATATAAGGAGCTCTCTCTCCTACAGCGGTTCGCGCTCAAGAATCTCTTATACGGGAAGAGTTTCATTATCACACGATTATGAGAGATATAAAGAGGATATTATTGCCGCCACAAGGTATATGGGCTATGCAGATATTCAATATTTTCACAAAAATATTGTTTTAAAAGCCGGAGCATCTGTAGAGTATATTGACCCGGATGTGGACTCCTATGCTCAATCGACCAGAGAGAGCAGAGGCTACCTCTTTTTACTCGCACGATACAACCCGTACCAGAACCTTGTGATATCTGCAGGAGCTAGAGCTGGAGGGGTAACCAACAGCAAAGTTCCGTTTATGCCATCACTCGATGTAAGATATACTCCTCTGAGAAGCTCCGGACACACACTTAGTCTGCGGGGCTCTCTCTCAAAAAACAGTAAGGTGCCCAGCCTAAACGACCGCTACTGGGGAGGGGTGCACAGCTATCTAAAGAGTGAAATATCCTCTACCCGGGAGGGAGGGGCAGACTATACCTGGTTCTCCGGGACAACCTCTGTTGCAATCTTTGTAACCCTCTATAGAAGCAGGGTAGATGACTGGATAAGATGGCTTCCGGCAGGTCAGGTTTGGAGGCCACAGAATATTCCGCAGGTGCTATCCCGGGGCGGTGAGAGTGGCCTTACCGTTACACAAATCTTGTATGAGTGGAGTTTCAAGGCAACTCTCTGTTACAGCTACACAGATGTTAAGATGCTTAAAGCTCTTTGGAGAGAGGACCCCTCTGTTG
The DNA here is from genome assembly GCA_964351405.1 of uncultured Muribaculaceae bacterium. Taxonomy (GTDB): domain Bacteria; phylum Bacteroidota; class Bacteroidia; order Bacteroidales; family UBA932; genus Bact-08. The sequence continues at coordinate 11,794 of CAYGOE010000016.1, forward strand.
GGCAACAGCTTGCATACCAGCCCCGTCACAGTTGGCGAGGGTCATTAAATGCAGAGAGGGGAAATTGGACATCTTTTGTAAATATCTCATATACCGGAGAGAGAACAACTCTGGATATCTATGACACTCTGGGGGGATACACTCTTATAGATTTAGGAGCTAGCTACCGAGGGAAGATCTTAGGGAAGAATGTAACTGTTAGCACTATAATCAAGAACCTTCTCAATGTCAGTTACCAGAATGTAAAGTTCTATGCGATGGCACCAATAAACTATCAGGTATCACTTAAGTGGAAATTTTAAATTAAACATATTTATAAACATTATGACCAGGTCAATTTTTTTCAAAACAGCTCTGATTGCCATTGCTGCAATCTCTTTCTTCTCTTGTATAAAAGAGAATAGTGTAATCACTGTCCCAATGGACAAAAAGGTTATCGTCATCAACCAGGGAAACTATACCGAGCACTCGGCAAGTATCTCTCTCTATGACGAAGTTACAGGGCAGGTAGAGAACAGAGTTTTTGAAACAGCAAACGGAGTCTCGATTGGAGCGACAATTATCTCAGGAACAATTGCCCCGAACAAACAGGCCTATCTTATCTGCAACAACCCGGATAAAATTGAGATTATTGACTCGAAAAGTGCAAAGGTTGCAACCACACCTATGACGGATGGGCTTGAGTCTCCAAGAGCCGCAATTGTACTGGATAACAGAATCTATGTTAGCAACTGGGGCTATGAATACAACGTTTTGCCAAGCGGGTACTGGGAGTTTAATAAATCTTACATAGCTGTTTTTGACCTTTCTACAAAGGCTTTTATTAAGAAGGTGCTTGTGGGCACAGATGCAGAGGGTATTGTAATTTACGGAAACAGACTCTTTGTAGCAGTGAAGGAGGGTGTAAGAGTGTTGGATATCACAGGTGACCAGATGACCACTGTTGCAACGATTCGCGCAAACAGTGTTACGGGAGCAGCTAAATATCTCACTTTTGACAAGAATGCAAAGGTGTGGGCATCTTTCCCCGACAAAGGAGTTATTCAAATTGACCCTGTTTCACTGATTGTAACAAATGTTGTTGAGGTGCCAATAGATTATATGGATGGCTATATTACAACAGATAACACGGGAGAGAAGATTTTAACCTACTACACAAAATTCAACTCAAGTTATATGCCGGAAGAGGCCTCGATTTATACTGTAGATGTTAACTCAGGTGCAGTTTCAAAGCTCTTCTCGGGGAAATATTTTTACGGAGTAGGTGTTAGCCCCTCTACCGGCAATATCTTTACTGCAGAGGTAAGTTTTACATCTAACTCTGTAATGAAAGTTGTAGGAAAGGATGGCTCCCTAAAGGGAGCTGCCACTACAGGTGTTGGAACATCCCGGTACCTCTTCTTCTAAAAATAGCTTCGGTTACTACTCCGGCAGATGGTATGTTATGGTCTTGATAATGTCGGGGTGAATGCTGTTTGCTACAGGGCAGGTCTTTACGCTTGCCTCAATGAGCTTCATCTCCTTTGGAGAGTAGTCTTTGCGGGGCAGGTAGATGTCCAGTTTAAGTTCGGCTACTCTTCTTGGATTTGAAGCCATAATCTTTTCGGTCTCGATACGCATACCATCAACCGAAAAGCCGTGTACCTGAGCAGCAATACCCATAATTGTCATCATACACGAACCAAGAGAGGTTGCAAACAGATCGGTTGGAGAGAACATCTCCCCTTTGCCATTGTTATCTTCTGGAGCTTCAGTAATAAGTTTACTTCCCGACTTTAGATGTTCTGCCTCGGTTTTGAGCTCTCCAATGTAGATTGTTCGGATCTTTGTCATATTATGAATGTTTATAAAGATTTTAGCAACTGTTTAATTGTCTGTTAGCCAATAATTTCGCCCTTTAGAGTTGCCGAAGAGCAGGAGGTTACCTTCACTTTAACATAATCTCCCACTTTATGTTCACCTGCAGGGAATATACACACCTTGTTTTGCGAGGTTCTTCCCGAGAGCTCTGCCTTAGACCTCTTGGAGAACCCCTCCACAAGCACCTCCACCTCTTTACCGAGATCTGCCTTGTTGGATATGTGTGAGAGCTCATTCTGGAGTGCGATTATCTCATTTAAACGACTGTTCTTAACCTGGGGGGGTACGTCGTCTGCCATCTGTTGGGTAGCTGTAGTATCGGGCCTCTGGGAGTACTGAAACATAAATGCGGTGTAGTAACCGGCCTCTCTCATTACAGAGAGGGTGTCTAGATGGTCCTGCTCGCTCTCCCCGCAGAAACCGGCGATGATATCTGTACTGATTGTACAATCCGGGAGCATATTTTTTATCTTCTCCAACCTTAACAGATACTCTTTACGGGTGTACTTTCTGTTCATTCGTTTAAGAACTGCATCACTCCCGGATTGCACCGGAAGATGTATATGGCGGCAGATGTTGGGATACTTTACCATTGTGGTTAGAACGGAGTCATCCATATCTTTGGGGTGAGATGTGGAGAAACGAACCCTTAGCAGCGGACTAATCTGAGCAACCATCTCAAGAAGCTTAGAAAAGGAGATCTCCTCTGTGAACGAGCTCTGTTGGTCTGTAGCCCTCCAGTTGAATGAGTTCACATTCTGCCCTAGCAGGGTAACCTCTTTGTAGCCATTGTTAAAGAGCTCCTTAGCCTCGTTTAAAATACTTTGGGGGTTTCTACTTCTCTCCCTGCCTCTTACATATGGAACCACGCAGTATGAGCAGAAGTTGTTGCACCCTCTCATAATTGAGATATATGCAGATACACCGTTCTTGTCCATCCTTACAGGAGAGATATCTGCATAGGTCTCCTCCAGCGAAAGGATAGTGTTTATCTGCTTCTCTCCACCAGGGAGCTCATTAAGAAGATGTGGCAGATCCCGGTATGAATCGGGTCCGGCAACTATGTCAACAACGCTTTGCTCCAGCAAGCGCTCCTTTAACCTCTCTGCCATACATCCAAGGATGCCCACGGTGAGACCTTTTCTCCTCTTTTTTAGCGATTTGAAATAGTCCAGCCGGCTCCATATCTTTTGCTCTGCATTATCTCTTATTGAGCAGGTATTTACTAAGATTAGAGATGCTTCGGGGATTTTACTGCACAGCGAGTAACCGGCCTGCTGGAGTACAGAGAGAACAACTTCGCTGTCACTCACATTCATCTGGCACCCGTAAGTTTCTATATATACTTGTTTAAGATTTAGGTCCTGAATAGGTTTTACGGAATAGAATTTGTTTGTCATCTACAAAGTAATTATTCGACAAATATATGCTTTTTTATACCTTTGCAGTAATTCAAATACTAAATTATGAATAGATTATTATCTCTGGCACTGATTTTCATTATTGTTGCAACGAGCTGCTCAAGGCTGAGTGAAGTGAATGTAATGAATGTAGAGGTTAGGAGTTTTCAGCTTTTAAGCACTTCAAAAGCCAACTTAGAGCTGGAGTGTTTGGTGCAAAATCCCTCTAACAAAGATCTTATTCTTGAAAGTGCGGATGCTCTTCTTAAAAAGGGTGGAATAGATTTTGCAACTGCTACACTTGTGAAATCAGATACCATCCCTCCAAAAACTCAAAATTTATACAGGGCTGTTTTCCTGATAGATATAAAAGATCCGCTTGCACTGTTGGCAATGGGGTTAAATTTATCTAAATGGAGCTATTCAGATTTTCGTATTGATGCCAAAGCAGTTGTAAAGGCATCCGGAGGGAGAAAAAGAGTGGTCAAGTTTAAGGACATAATGCTTAAAGACTTGATAAATAGGATATAATAAATTATGGATATTATGTTCAAAGGATTTTTGATAAAAATGGCGCTCATCTCTCTTATGATAAATATCTGTAATACGGTATTTGCTCAAACATCTTCTACTGCAAGCTCTTCTTATGTAGCAGATACTACCTTAAGGAGGGCTCCTGTTATTGACTCCTCATATTTGAATAAGGATATCTTTGAGCTTATTGCCAGGCAGGCATTAAATGGCAGTGTGGTCAAGATAAAGCAGAACCAGAATATTGAGACATCTATGCAAAACCATATTGCAAACTCATCGCAGAAAAAAATCAACGGATATCGTATAAGAATTTTCTTTGATAATAAACAGGATGCCAGGGTAAAATCAGAAAATTTAAGGCAGTCATTTACAGAAAGCTTCCCGGGAGTAGGGGTATACTGGACCTACGATGCACCCTATTTCAAAGTTACGGTTGGCGACCTGAGGTCTAAGTCAGATGCAATGAAGATGCTTAAAAAATTACAGGGAAGTTACCCATCTGCCTTTATTGTAAGAGAACATATAAATTTTCCACCTCTATAAAGCTACCTTCTCCACCATTTCGGCTGGAATCTGCTTGCCAGCCTCCTTAGAGGTGTTATGTAACGCTCAATTTTCTCCGGATATATGTCAGATATATTGATCATTATTCCGGTCTCCTCAACACCTCCGAATCCATCGTTGATAGCTGTCCCAAATACCCTCATAGATGGGGAGAGATTCATATAGGAGTTTATAAGTGGCGGGATATTCTCACCCAAACCCCTGATCTCCTTTGAGAGTTGTTTGTATGACTCTTTATAATCGCCGTCTGTGAAGAGCTCCATAAAGTAGGGATTCTGCTTATCGTAATCCAGAGGGATAGTTGGCTTAACCAAATCCTCTTTGTCCGAAAAATATTGATTCAAAAATGAGAGCAAGGTGTTTCTGGCTCTCGTGTTAAACGATGAGTACATTGTAACTTTTCCGAAGAAATATTTGATGTGAGGATATCTCAAAACCAATGCTCCTAAACCGTCCCAAAGGTTATCCAGAGCGTAGAGTCCTTTTCTTCTGATGTTGGTGCTTTGGTAGTTTGGTTGAATAAAAGAACGCCCCAGCTCAATAGTGAATGGCAGATACTCTTCACGGAACCTGTCAGAAAAAGTGAAGAGTTCGCTGGTTGCCATATGGTGAGTCTCAAGTCCTGAGCACTTTATGTATCGGTATCCTCCTAAAATCTCGTGGTCTTTTGGGTCCCATACGATAAGCTGTTTATACGGGTTTTTTGAATCGGTGTCAAACTCATCCATATCAATTGATTTGCCTGTCCCACCGCCGGCAAGACGAAAAGAGATCTCCCGAAGCCTCGCAATCTCCCTCATTGTATGAGGGGAGTCGTGTGCTGTTATCTCGTATAGTTTGTTGTCTCCCTTGCGGGTATTACGTATAAATTTATCACTTGTGAGCTCATCTATAATGAGTCTACGCTCAACCGGTAATATTACTGCTTCCATAACTGATTTTTTAAAGTATATACCCTCTCTCTTATAATTTTATTCCACTCCTCGGCAGATCTCTCTGCAGATAGCTCACGATATGTGAAAGGGTCCCCAATGTAAACATTAAATTCGGAATGTTGTTGCCTGAACATCTCCCTTGGCAGAAGGATAAATTCGTAATTGAATTTGATTCCGAGTCTCTTTCTGATATTTGCAATTTTGTAAAAGAAACCGGAGTTGCGCCCTTCAAAAAATACAGGTAAAATATCTCTCTTATATTTTAGAGCTTGTGTTATATAACTTTTTTTCCACTCCAGATCCTCTATAACCCCGTTTGTAAGTCTTGAGCAGAGCCCGGCGGGGAAATACAATACTTGATTTCTGTAATTGTAGCTTTCAGTTATCATCTTTGCAATCTCTGTACTCTGTTTCCCGAATTTATTGACAGGGATGAATACCGGTTTAAGGGGCTCAATATTGTAAAGCAGGTCGTTAACAACAAATTTTATATTGTCAAAAAAATTTCCGAAAAGATCTATTAAGACAACACCATCCAGTCCACCCAGTGGATGGTTGGATGCGATTATGTAATTACCCTCTTTGTTGAGCTTCTCAATTCCGTGAGCTATATATCTGATATTCATTTTTTTAAGGGTAGCGTGAGCAAACTCTGCACCCCTTAAGTGTCCGTTCTCGGATAATATCTCATTAATAAAATCCTGGCGGATGAGTCTCTTAAGCCATTTAATAAAAATTTTGGGTATAACCTTAAGCAGCCTAGGGTTTTTTCCCGCAATTACTCTCTCAATATCTATCCTCATTTTATCTTTGTGTAGCCCTCTTATTTGAGCCATTTGCCAACTGCGAAGTTAAATAAAAATCATATCTTTGCATAAACGCTCCTATTAATATGTTAAAACAGGGACTACAACAAAAATTATTGCAGAAGCTTTCTCCGCTTCAAATTCAGACAATCAAGCTTTTGGAGCTGCCAACAATTGAACTTGAGCAGAGAATAAAAAAAGAGCTGGAGGAGAATCCTGTTTTGGATGAAGTGCCTGACAACGACGATATTGAAGATGCCCAAGGTGGTACAATCTCACTGAGTGACTACTCTGTAGATGACCAGATTCCCTCATATAAACTATACACCAGCAATCAGGGTAAAGATCTTCAACCCCAATACAACACCTTTTCAGTAAAAGAGAGTTTTCATCAAAGCCTTCTTACCCAGCTGGGATACAGTCAACTAGGGACAAAAGAGAAGATCATTGCTGCTTTCATAATTGGAAGTCTGGACGATGACGGCTACCTAAGGCGAGACCTTGACTCTCTCTCAGACGATATTGTTTTCCGGCAGGGAATAGAGACCAATGAAAATGAGCTGGAGCTTATTTTAAAGAAGATCCAGGAGTATGAACCTGTCGGTATAGGTGCTAGAGACCTGCGAGAGTGCCTTCTTCTTCAAATACGATCTCTTGAAGAATCAGAAAATCAAAAACTTGCAAAGAAAATACTAGAGGATTACTTCCAGGAGTTTACTAAAAAACACTATCAAAAGATTATGTCCCGCCTATCAATATCCGAGGAGCAACTAAAGGGGGCAATTGAGGAAATTGTAAGACTTAATCCGAGGCCCGGAGGGCAGATAGATGACTCATACGCAGAGCAGGCTCAGCAAGTGGTGCCGGATTTTATTCTTGAGTTTAAAGATGGCGAACTGATTATGTCAATGCCAAGATTCTCAGTGCCGGAGCTTAAAGTAAATAAAAGGTATGCAGAAATGCTCCTAAGTTCGGCAAGTTCAGACAGGGCGGGCAAAGAGGCAGCCACTTTTGTAAAACAGAAGCTGGACTCTGCAAAGTGGTTTATAGAGGCGATAAGGCAGAGACACAATACCCTCTCGAACACAATGAATGCCATAATAGATTTCCAAAAAGAGTTTTTTATAGAGGGGGACGAAACCAAGCTCAGGCCAATGGTTCTTAAGAACATTGCAGAGAAGACACACCTGGATATATCGACTATCTCAAGAGTGGTAAACTGTAAATATATTCAGACCCATTTTGGAATCTATCCACTCAAGTACTTCTTCTCGGAGGGTTTGATGACTGATTCCGGAGAGGAGGTATCTACCCGGGAGATTAAAAACATTCTTGCAGAGAGTATAGATGTGGAGGATAAAAAGAGACCGCTCACAGACGAAGAGTTGGTCTTTGTTCTTCACGGCAAGGGATACAATGTTGCCAGAAGAACAGTTGCAAAATATCGAGAGCAGCTCAATATCCCGATTGCTAGGCTTAGAAAGGAGCTTTAAACGAAACAATATGAAAAGATTAATTCAGGGGATGATTCTTTACTCCCTATTAAATGGCTGTACTATGAAAGAGCAGGCAGATCTTATAATTATCAACGCGCTGGTCTACACTGTAGACAGTACATTTTCAAATTGCTCGGCAATTGCAGTGAGAAACGGAGTGATTTTGGCCACCGGGGAGGATGACCAGATATTAAACAGATACCGCTCAACAAATATTAAAGACTTAAAAGGTGCCCCCCTCTACCCCGGGTTCAATGACGCCCATTGCCACCTTTTTGGTCTGGGACTCTCTTTAAATCGTGTAGATTTGAGAGGAGCAGACTCCTTTGATGAGATACTACTGAGACTTAAAAAGAGATACGACTCTATTCAACCGAAATATCTGGCCGGAGACGGATGGGATCAAAATCTTTGGGAGAGTAAAGAGTTTCCGGACAACAGTAAGCTAAACGCACTATTCCCGGATATTCCGGTTGTTTTGTCCCGGATAGATTTCCACGCAGTTATTGTGAATGATGCAGCTATAAAGGCGCTTGGCATAACTCCCGGTGACCCCTCAATTCCACCCGGAGAGGCTCTTTTAATCGGAGGTAAATTCAAAGGGGTATTCCTGGAGAGCACTGCAGACAGATTCAAAAGTGTATTGCCGGAACCGGACGTTCAGGAGTCGCGTGGAATTCTACTTGCGGCACAACAGGAGTGTTTCAGATATGGCCTTACCTCTCTCTCAGACGCAGGCGAGTCACTTGGAGTGATAAACACTATGGAGAGTCTCTATAAAGAGCAACTGCTTAAAATTAGGACAGATATCTGGTTAACTCCAAACAACGAAAATCTGGAGAGATTTACCAAACCGTACAGAGATGAGAGGATGAGGATATCTACCATAAAACTCTATGTAGATGGTGCACTGGGTTCCAGAGGTGCTCTAATGATTGAGCCATATAGCGACTCCCCCTCCCAGAAAGGGATTAAAGTAATTACAAGAGATGAGTTTGAACGTCTGTGTCGATGGGCATACGAGCACGGGTTTCAAGTTGCCACGCACTGTATAGGAGATGCAGCCAACAGAGAGGCTTTGACTGTCTACTCAAAATATCTCTCCCCGGGCAATAATCTTCGCTGGAGAGTAGAGCACTCGCAGGTGATTGCCGAAGAGGACTTTGCGCTATTCGGGAAGTACTCGATTGTACCATCAGTGCAACCAACCCACTGCACCTCAGATATGCTCTGGGCAGATGAGAGGCTTGGTGCAAGATTGGCCAATGCTTATGCCTACAAGAGACTTCTGGATCAACTGGGATGGATTCCAAGCGGGACGGACTTTCCCATTGAACAGGTTAATCCTATCTACACCTTCTTTGCAGCTGTATTCCGTAAAAATCTGGAGTTTGTACCTGAGGGAGGATTCCAGATGGAGAATGCACTATCCAGAGAAGAGGCACTCACATCTATGACCTTGTGGGCAGCAAAAGCCTCATTCGAAGATGGGGTGAAGGGGAGCATAGAACCCGGTAAATATGCCGACTTTGTGGTTTTGGACAGAGATATTATGACAGCAGATGAGAAGATGATACCAGGGACCAAGGTGTTGATGACCTTTGTTGCCGGAGAGCTGGTCTATAATTACAGTTTGCTTCCGTAGGCAAGATCTCCTGCGTCTCCCAGGCCGGGAACAATATAGGCTTTTATTGTAAGCTCCTCATCAATTGCCCCTACCCAAAGGGTGGTCTTCTTGTGAGGGAGATGTTTTGAGAGATATTCAATTCCATCTACACTTGCAATGGGACAGATGATATGAGTGTGTTCCGGACTTTCGTTTTCACATAATCGGTTATAGGCAAGAACCAAAGAAGATCCGGTGGCAAGCATTGTATCTGTAAGCAACAACACCTTTCCACCCACAGAGGGGCTGCTGGCGTACTCAAGATGGATTACAAACTTATTATCTTTCCCATATTTCCGGTAGGCTGCAATAAATGCGTTTTGAGCCTTGTCAAAGATATTCAGCATTCCGTGATGTACAGGGAGCCCCGCTCTCATTATACTTGCAATTACGATATTGTCGTCAGTAGTGTTGCATTTGGCTATTCCCAAAGGGGTATGCACCTCTTTTGTGCTGTATTTTAGCACTTTGCTTATCTCATAAGCAAATACCTCTCCGATTCTCTCCAGATTCTTACGGAATCTCATACTGTCTTTTTGAGTTGAGGAGTCCCGGATCTCTGCAATAAAGTTGTTTAAAGCAGAGTTGTTCTGTCCCAGATTGATGATTTTCATACGTAAGATTTTAGAAAAATTTGCCCCAAATATACAAATTAATCAGATGATCCCATCGTCTGCAAAGCTAAAGTAACCATCTCCGGCTATAATAAGGTGATCCAGAAGAGAGATGTCGAACAGGGATGCAGCCTCTTTGAGAATTTTTGTTTGTGCTTTATCATTGTCTCCTGGGTATGGGTTTCCGGATGGGTGATTATGGACCAGAATAATTGAGCTTGCAAGCTTCTCCAAAGCAATTTTGATTACAATCTTCACATCTACAACAGTAGCAGATACTCCACCGATGCTAAGCCTCTCTTTAGTGATCAGCTTATTTGCCCTGTTAAGGTACATCACCCAACACTCCTCGTGACTCAGATCCCTTAATATTGGACTAATAATCTTTGCAGCATATGCAGAGGATTGAATCTTAGGCTTATCTATCTCCTGCGAGATAAGGAATCTTTTAAATACCTCAAATACTGCAAGAATTGTCACTGCTTTTGTCGGCCCCACACCCTTAAGCGCAAGAAGCTTTTCGTACGAAAGCTTAGAGAGCTCTCTAAGATTGTTATCTCCCAACTGAAGGATTTTTCGGGAGAGATCTATTGCACTATCCTCCTTAGTTCCACAGGAGATTAGAATTGCTATAAGTTCCGCATCACTCAGTGACTCCGCCCCCTTATCTATAAGCTTCTCTCTTGGCCTCTCATCTTCGCGCCACTCTTTTATTGAAAGTCTCTTCTCCATAATTAAAAAAATGCTTCCCCAAAATTGGGAAGCATCTCTTAATTGTCCGAGACAAATAGTAAAAATTAATTTAATTTGTTAACATAGGCAGCAATACCGCTTTTTAGATTTGCCGCTTTGTTTTTATGAATCACATTAATTTTAGCCAATTTATCCAACATAGAGGATACTTTTGGTAACAAAGCCAATGCAGCGTTTTTATCCGTTGTGTTACGCAACGCCTTTAATGCGTTACGAGTGGTGCGTGCATAGTACTTGTTGTGAACTCTGCGCTTTGCGCTTTGGCGCGCGCGTTTCTCTGCTGATGCGTGATTTGCCATTTTGTCAATTTTTTTCGTAGTCCGTAGGGGAATCGAACCCCTATTGCAAGAATGAAAATCTTGAGTCCTAACCGTTAGACGAACGGACCGTTCAAAATCTAATAGATCTTTTCGTTACAAAGCAGATCCCTTTCCGATCTTGGGAGGGCAAAGGTATATATTTTTTTTATTGCTGCAAAAAAATATTAAAAAAATTCAAAAGAGTAGATTAGTGACTCCACCTGGCGAAGATAGTTCCTCTTATCATATCGTGGAGCATATACAAAAGACTCAAGAGCTATAATGTTCTTATTCTCCTTATCAATAAAGAAATGACTAACGAAAGGTCCCCCCATAAAATCATTCTGAACCTCCCACAATCCTCTGAGTTCGGCAAAGTCTCTTTTGTTGTATCTTATCCACTTCAATCCGGTATCTTCCAGCATATTTGTGGTCATATAAGATTTTTCCACCTGTCCGGGAACATTTCTTCCGAGAATCTCATTTCTTTTTGCAATTAGATTCTCTTTAAAAAAATCTGTACTATCCCTATAGGGGAACGAGTATATAAATATACCCTGATTGGTATATGTTGTCTCGTAAGAGATCCAGACAAAATCCGCTATCCTCTTCTTGAGACTATACCCTTTGGGAAAGTAGGGCGAACCGCCGAACTCGTCGGTTACAACAGCTCTAAGTCTCTTCTCCTCATATCTTTTTGCATTCTGGATGTTGCGGTTCCTCTCAGCCATCAGCATTGCTCCCCTTAGGCGCTCCTGTTCACGGGAGAGAATCTCTGCTATCTGCAGCTCATCCGAACCTGAGATGGTAACAACTATCTGCGGAGCTGCCCAGACATTCTCCTGAAAAGCTATTTTTGGCTCCTGTTGTGAGGCGATAATCTTTACAATGACAATATTCCTGTGTGTCTGAAATATGCTTGTAAAGGCATTTTCGGGTATGTTCACCAATGTAAACAGAGGCTCTCTCTGAGGTAGAAACTGCTGATCTACTGCCAGTACACCTCGCAGGGCAACACCTGCCTCACTCTCCCAGTCCCCTTTGTTGATAACGACAACAACCTCACCGGCTTTACCGCTGATATTTGGCATCAGCTGAGGTCCTCCGGTGCAGGCGTGCAGCAGAGTTACCACATATATTGCAAGCAATAGTCTAAATGCTTTCATATAGAGTTTAATTAAAAAGTCTGTAAATATCATTTCCAAATGCAAGGAGCATAATTCCAAAGAGAACGAACATTCCTGCAATTTGAGCATATTCAAGGAACTTATCACTCGGTTTTTTTCCTGTTGCCATCTCATACAGGACAAAAAGTATATGTCCTCCGTCGAGAGCAGGAATAGGGAGCAAGTTTAGTACAGCAAGCATTATAGACAACCACGCAGTAATATTCCAGAAGATGTCCCACTGCCAGCTGGATGGGAAAATTTTACCTATTGAGATAAAACTTCCTACTGACTTATAGGCCTCGGTTTTTGGAGAGAAGATAAGCCCCAGCTCCTTAAAATAGTTTCCTATTGTGGCGATACTCTTTTTAAAACCTGCAGGAACAGACCCGACCAGAGTGTATTTCTGTGTTGTTACATTAAAGAACTTGGTTATATCACCCTCAAGAATTATGCCGAGCTTACCATCCGTGTCAATGGTAAGAAGCTTTTCAATCGTCTCATCTCCACGGAGAATCCTTACCGGAACGCTCTCCCCTCTCTTAAGTGAGAGAAGCTCTTGGACATCCTGGATGATAAAGGCCTCAACCGAATCTACAGCAACGACTCTGTCTCCGCTTATCAGCCCTGCAGATGCATTGAATGATGTGTCGGGAACAGATGAAACCACAAAAGGAACCCTTAGGGTAAACATCCCGGGTGTAGAGAGTATTGCAGGCAGATATACAGGATCAATATTAACTGTTATACTATCATCATTACGAATAACCTTGGCCGAGGTTGCCTGATTTCTTGCCAGTATAACCTGAAGTTCGTGGAATTTTACCACCTCATTGTTGTCAAACGAGATTATTTTATCTCCGTTTTGAAATCCCATTTTGAGGGAAAGCTCATTACAATGAACGCCATAAACGGCATCGCTGTTTTTGAGATACTCCTCTCCCCAGGTAAAAAGGGTTGCAGAATAGATTAGGATTGCGAGTATAAAATTGAAGAAGACCCCTCCGAACATAACAAAGAAACGCTGCCACGCAGGTTTACTGCGAAACTCCCAGGGTTTCGGCTCCTCACTCATAGCCTCTTTATCCATAGACTCATCTATCATCCCGGAAATTTTACAATATCCTCCCAGAGGGAGCCATCCAATACCGTATTCGGTATCGCTGTTGCGGGGCTTGTATTTAACAAGAGAGAACCAAGGGTCAAAAAATAGGTAAAACTTTTCTACTCTAATCTTGAAAAGTCGCGCAAAGAAATAGTGCCCAAATTCGTGTACAAGTATCAGTATCGAAAGTGCCAGGATTACCTGAATTATTTTTAATATTGTCTCCATTAGTTGGTTGGTGCTTTATATTGTGTTAATATTATGATTGCTGCTATACGTGCATTTTTGTCTGTTAGGTAAATATCCTCAATTGAGGGCTCTTTAATGTGTTTTGTAGTGCTGATTACCTCTGAAATAATTTTCGGGATCTTAGTAAAAGATATCTCACCGGCCAGAAAACTCTCTACGGCAATCTCATTTGCCGCATTCATTGCGCAAGGGATGTTTCCACCCATCTCAATAGCATTATAGGCAATAGAGAGGCAAGGGAATTTCTCAAAATCCGGCTTGTAAAAATTGAGGCTCTCCATTGACGGAAAATCAATTCGCTTTGTGTTGAGATCGACTCTGTAGGGGTATGAGAGTGCATATTGGATTGGAAGTCTCATATCCGGAGTACTGAGTTGTGCAGTAACGGAGCCATCGGTGAACTGTACCATAGAGTGAATTATTGACTGAGGATGCACAACTATTTCAATTTTAGATGGCTCAATGCCAAAAAGCCAGTGTGCCTCTATCATCTCCAGCCCCTTGTTCATCATACTTGCCGAGTCTATGGTAACTTTTGGTCCCATAAGCCACTTAGGGTGGTTAAGAGCATCTTTTACAGTTGCCCTCTCTATCTCTTCTTTGGTTTTTGAGAGGAACGGACCACCGGATGCGGTTAGTAGTATCTTCTCGATTGATGCTCTCTCTCCCTGAAGGCACTGGAATATTGCAGAATGCTCCGAATCTACTGGAATTATTGGTACTCCCTGCTCTTTTGCAAGTTTCATCACAATTGATCCTGCTGCAACCAGCGTCTCTTTGTTTGCAAGTGCCACTGCTTTACCTGCCTTGATTGCAGATATAGTAGACTCAAGGCCGCTGAAACCCACCATTGCAGTTAAAACCATATCGATATTGCTGCCGCAGGCAAGTGTACTTATAGATGCGTTTCCTGTAAACACCTTGATTCCGTAACCATCTAAAGCCTTAAAAACCTCCTGATATTTACTCTCATCTGCTATTAAAACAGAGTTAACATTGTGCTCGATTGCTTGCTGTATGAGAATGGTAGAGTTAGAGTTGGCGGTGAGCACCTCTGCGCAGAATAGCTCAGGATGGCGGGATATGACATCCAGCGCCTGTTTGCCGATAGATCCGGTAGAGCCGAGGATTGCTATTCGTCGCTTCATACTAGGGGCTCAATTAAAATTTGATGTACTTAGTCGGGTCTATTGGCGCCCCTTTATACCATAACTCAAAATGAAGATGATATCCACTGCTTAGGGCTCCGGTACTTCCAACCAATGAGATGGCCGTACCTGCTTTAACTTTTTCGCCGGATTTCTTTAGAAGTTTTGAGTTGTGTTTATAGATTGAAATTAAATCGTTTTCGTGCTGTATCTGGATTGTGTAACCGGTCTCTTCAGTCCAGGCAGACATAACAACCGTTCCATCCAGAATTGCAGATACTACAGAGTTAGCCTGTGCAGCAATATCTATGAAGGGGTGGTTGGTAGCTATATTAAACCCGTTTGAGACAACCCCCTTAACCGGAGGAAAGAAGTGAAGCCCCTCTATCTGCTCGATCTTTCGTTTCCCGGCACCAAGGTTGAACTGCTCCTGTCTTAAAACCTCCTCTCTTAAAAGCGAATCCTCTTTTGAGATTGGTAACGACAGGTTTGCTGTTAAAACGGAGTCACCTGAGAGAGCCCCTTTGGCTATATTCTCGGGCTTAAGAGGCTCCTGACCTGTTACAATTCTCTGAATATTGCTAAGGTGAAAATCCCACATCTTAATTGCTTGCTCAAGAGAGTCTGCCTTTAGGGCATTCTGAACAATCGCTCTTCTGGTTTGTGCATTTGGATATCCCGGTATAAACTCCCTAAGAGGAGTAAAGGAGATGAGAATGGTCACCAAACCTATTATCAAAATCACGGACATCGCTATGCTCACCAGTGTCATAAGCCCATTTGCCCGGAAAACAAAAATCTCTTCGTGAGATGTATCGTTGAAAATTGAGAAGCGGAATTTGCTTCTCAGTCTGTTTCTCTTCTCTTTTTTAACTCTTGCCATTATTCTCTTTTTTTTAATCTCCTCAGCCTATCTTCTCTCCCTCAACTTTTACAAATACCTCTTCGCTTCTCCATAGACCGTGTTTATTACAGTATGCCAGAGCAGTAAGACGAAGACTTACCTTGGGAATAAAGGTAAAATCTGCCTCAATGTGAACCGGGTCATCTCCGTAACTTGCTCTTTGAAGCTTAACCTCTCCAATAAGAGTCTCAAGGTTCCAGAGTTGGATATATTCATAATGGTGATCCTTTGCATTGGGATGTTTAACGGATCTCCCTATTTTAACCTTAACCCGGAAGGGTTTGTTTCTTTCAGCCTCAGATTCACATATGATTACGGGGCTGTGTTTGTCTGCATAGCTGCGAACTTTTTCGCTGCCGCTTGCAAAGTCATCGAATGAAAATAGTCTTGGCATAGTGATAAATAAACCGCCAAATGTATGAAAAAAAACTAACTTTGCATAATGGAGAGGATTGTCGGAATTGACTATGGCAAAAAGAGAACAGGGGTTGCAGTTAGCGATC
Source organism: uncultured Muribaculaceae bacterium (assembly GCA_964351405.1). GTDB lineage: Bacteria > Bacteroidota > Bacteroidia > Bacteroidales > UBA932 > Bact-08. Next base: position 27,796 of record CAYGOE010000016.1, read on the forward strand.
CCCTGGGTATATTTGCATCTGCACTTGACACAATCCCCTCTGCAAATGTTGTTGACTACCTTAAAAATTATACCCAAAAAACGAGCATTATAAGGTTTGTTGTGGGCTATCCTATGAAACTCAATAATAAACCCTCAGAAGGGGCCAGGTTTGTAGATCAGTTTCTCAACCTTCTCAAGAAACATTTTCCTCTTATTCCTGTTACATTAGAAGATGAGAGATTTACTTCGAAAATGGCTTTTCAGGCTATGATTGACGGGGGGGTTAAAAAGATGGAGCGGCGAGATAAGTCTATGGTTGACAAAATAAGTGCAGCAATCATACTTCAGTCATATCTGGACAGGGTAGCCAACGAGAGGGGGAGAGAATAAAACTATTTGTAAAATTTAAAATTTTTTATCTATGATTTTGCCGATATATATATATGGAGCAGAAGTTTTAAGAGAAAAGGCAAAAATTGTTGAACTGGATAGACCGGGCATAAAAGATGAGATAACAACTCTTCTCAAAAATATGTGGGATACAATGCACAATGCAGATGGGGTGGGTCTTGCTGCTCCACAGGTGGGAAAATCTTTAAGGGTAATCATTGTAGATGGCTCAATACTCTCTCACGATATGCCGGAGTTGCAGGGGTTTAAAAGAGCAATGATCAACCCCGTAATTCTGGAGGAGAGCTCAGAGGTTATTGATTTTAACGAGGGTTGCCTCAGTATTCCGGATGTAAATGCAGTTGTGGAGAGGCCTAAAGTTATCAAGATCTCATATATAGACGAGAACTTCAACCAAAAGGTGGAGAGGCTTGACGATTTTGCTTGTAGAATGGTGCAACACGAGATAGATCATCTTGAAGGTATCCTCTTTACAGACAGAGCAGCTCCAATCCGCAAAAAGATGCTGCAGTCAAAACTAAATGGAATTAAGGCCGGCAAGGCCCGTCCGGATTACAAAATCGCAAGATAGTTATGGGAGCATTTCACGCCTACGATATCAGAGGCATCTATAACAAGGATTTTGACAAGGATATTGTCTATAAAATAGGGTTTTTTCTTCCGGAACTACTAAAGACAGATAGAGTTCTTATCGGAAGAGATGTAAGAGCCTCATCTCCCGAGATAAGAGAGTATCTCATTGAGGGTATTACAGATGCCGGAGCAGATGTTTACGACCTTGGTCTCTCTACAACTCCAATGGTATATTTTGCAACAGGCAAATATGGTTTTACGGCCTCAGTGCAGATTACAGCATCTCATAATCCAAAGGAGTACAACGGGTTGAAAGTTTCAAGGGAGAATGCACTCCCGGTAGGGTTTGATACAGGTCTCTCTACTATTAAAGAGTGGACAGAGAGCAGAGAGGTAACCCCTGCTTCAAAAAAAGGTGTTGTGAAGAGTCTGGATATCACTCAGGAGTATATAGATTTTCTCTTAAATTACAAAAAGGATATCACTGCCCTCAATGTTGGGGTAGATCTCTCCAATGGTATGGCTGCACTGCTAATAAAAGAGGTACTGGGAGAGGGGTCGCACAATTTGCACTACATATTTGATGAGTTGGACGGAACCTTTCCAAACCACGAAGCCAACCCTTTGGTGCCGGAAAATATCAGAGACCTTCAGAAACTGGTAAAGGAGAAAAAATGTGATGTGGGGGTAATTTTTGATGGCGATGGAGATAGGGTGATGTTTACAGATGAAAAGGGGAGATTTATCTCTCCGGACCTTATGATTGCCCTTATGGGGCACTATTTCCTCCAGGAGAGGGGCGAGAGAGGGGCTGTACTTCAGGACATAAGAAGCTCAAAAGCAGTTGGGGAGTATCTTACTCCAATGGGGGCACAGATGCACACCTGGAGGGTTGGGAGAGCATTTGCAGCACATAAATTAAGGGAGATTAACGGAATTTACGGCGGAGAGCTTGCCGGGCACTATTACTTTCGGGATTTTTACTATAGTGACTCGGGAATTCTGGCCTGCCTCATTATTTTGGGTGTAATCGCAAAAATGAAGAGCAAGGGAGAGAGTCTCTCTCAACTAATATCATCAATAGAGCGTTACCAAAACTCCGGAGAGATCAACTTTCGAATAGCGAGAAAAAAAGAGGCGATGGATTTGATCAGGGGGTACTTTCTATCACAGGAGAGGGCAGATGCCAGCTACGATTTTGACGGATACAGAGTTGAGTTTTCGGATTGGTGGTTCAATATAAGACCCTCAAATACAGAGCCGTACCTCAGGTTTATTGCCGAGGCAACATCTGCAAAGCTCCTGGAGAGTAAGGTGTCAAAAGTAAAAGAGCTTCTACAATCGGGCGGATTCTTTGAGTAATGCTTTTCAAACCATCATCCCGAAAAATCTTATTAACCGGAATAACTCTCTGTTTGCAAATTTTATCTGCAACTCTCTATGCTCAAATAGATGATAGTTACGTTGCTCCGTTTAAAGAGCGAAGGGTTGAGATCTTCTCAATAATTCCCCAAAGCAGAGTGGTTGTGAACTTCCCTTCAAAAGGGAGGCTAAAAAAGAGCAGAGAGACAAGGGTTATTCTCTATGCGCTGCCAAACGGCAACACTATTGAACAGACAGAAGGGCTCTTTTTTGAAGATCGTGAAAAAAGGGAGAAGGAGTGGCGTTATGATATACAGCATATTGCAGCTCAGGTTCGCTTTCTCAGAGAGAGAGATAAAAGGTTCAACTACGTTATTGTCTATCTTGAGAGCACTACTAAAGCCTGGACAAGCCACGCATCTGCACACAGCAACTCACCCGCTCTTTACAACTTTCTGCTGGACTCAATTCAAAAATTTATAGCTTACCAACTTCCCGAGATTGCACCACTCTCCCGTCAGAGGCTAATATTGGCAAGCCATAGCGGTGGGGGGCGTTTTCTCTTCAATCTAATTAGGGGGATGGACTCCATTCCGTCATCTATAGAGCGAATTGCCTTTTTAGACAGCAACTACGGGTATGAAACTGAACTGCAGGGCGATAAACTATACAAGTGGATTCAGGCTCCACCGGAAAGATTTCTGGGAGTGATCTCCTATGTAGATACCACTGTGATTCTGGAGGGTAAAAGAGTTGTCAGTTCAAAGGGGGGAACAGGATACAGGGCTCATCTTATGGCTCGCGATCTTAAAGAGAGGGGAGTGGAGATGACTTTCAAAAGCGACACAGCTTTTGTATGCTATAACGGGAAAGGCGTTGAGATTAAAATAAAGGAGAACCCATCCGGAAAGATTTATCATACTGTGCTGGTAGAGAGAAACGGGCTTGTCCATATGATTCTATCCGGCAGTAAATTAGAGAATAGGGGATACCGCTTTTGGGGTAATAGATGTTATTCAAAATATATAATTAACTCTCCTGAACTATGAAAAGATATCTCTCACTTGACTTTTTGCGAGGAGTCTCAATTTTTGGAATGGTATTCTCTGCAATAATCCCATACGGCATCCTTCCAGCCTGGATGTATCATATACAAAACCCACCTCCTGAACACAAATTTGATATGAGTGTCTCAGGAATCAGCTGGGTAGATCTGGTATTTCCGGTGTTTATCTTTTGTATGGGAGTGGCTATTCCCCTCTCGGGAAGAAGAAGGCTGGATGTCGCTGCGGGGAATAATATTAGCCGCAGCTATATCGGAGATGTTTTGGTGAGATTTCTTATGCTGTGGCTCTTCTCCTATCTATATGTTTTACTCAATTTCTCTACTGCTCCGGGTTGGTGGGCTCAACTTGCCACGGTAATAGGGTTCATCTCCCTTTTCCCGCTCTATCTCCAGTTCTCTAAATCTACCGGTGCCGGGATCAAACTCTTCTCCAGAATAGGGGGCGCCCTGTTAATAACAGCGCTTATTACATACGGGCACTTCAGTTTTGACGAGGATATATCTTTAAACAGAAGCGGAATTATAATATTTCTGCTGGCCTTTCTCTATCTCTTTGGAGCGCTAATCTGGTATTTTACCAGAGATAACTTAAAGTGGAGGAGTATAATTTTTACGGCAATTCTCATTTTTACAGCAGTAACAATACCTATGGGGTTGCAACCTAAACTATATGGTGTTGAGTCGATCCGATGGTTCTTTAATATGGAGTACATCTACTTTTTGCTTATTCTCATTCCGGCTACCTATTTAGGAGACTTGATTTACATCAGGTTATCAGATGAAAAAGGGTACAATCCTGCAGAGAGTTCCGCCGGGAAAAACAGGACAAACATCCTTTACAGAACAATTTTTGTATATATTTTGTGGCTGATGTTTGCTCTCTACAGGGGGCACTACTTTGCTAATATCCTTGTAACACTGCTCTTTACCGGTTTGACCTACTTCCTTATAAAGGAGAGAGCCCCCCTATATAAAAATGAGGGTATTACTGCAGCAGTGCTGGCATTTGCAGGAAGTATCGCACTTGTGCTTGAGGGGTCAATTACAAAATCTCCCTGCACTATATCTTACTGCTTCATCACAGCCGCTATCGGAATATATCTGCTTATACTCTCAGATTGGGTTGTAAATAAAATTGGGGGGTCATACCTAGTAAGACTCTTTGCAGGAGCGGGAAGTAACCCACTTATGAGCTACATAGCTTTCTCTAGTTTTGTGATGCCTCTGTTTAAGTTGTCTGGATTTTTCTTTATTTATCAGGCAGCCTATCCTCAGGGCTATCCGTGGATAGGGGTGTTAAGGGCAGCCATCGCGGTACTCTTTACAATGGCATTGGTCGCACGATTGAGCGAAAAGAGGGTTTTCTGGAGAGCATAGCACTCTTTTCTCATTGGGATATCAATCTTTAAGATTAATTTTGTAGTATGGTTGTAGATCTGCATATTGAGAAGATAGCTAGGGGCTATAAGGCATTTGCTCCAAAGGATGTGATTGATTATCAAAAAGATCACTTTATTGCAACCCTAAACAGATATAAGGCACAAAAGGGTCTGAAGATAGATTTTGTACACGGTGTGGGGAAAGGAGTTCTCCGAGAGGAGCTTATATCAATTTTAAAAAACAGGTTTGCAAGTTATATATTTGAAGATGCACCATTTTCAGTTTACGGATTTCAGGGAGCTTTAAGAGTCATAATCAGATGAAAAAATTATTATTGAAAATTACTAAGTATACGGCTATAACATTAGCCGTAATTATTGCTCTGATGTTAATTTTGCCCACACTTTTTTCGGGTAAAATCAAAAAACAGATAGAGACTATTATCAACTCTTCTGTAAAAGCACAGGTTACATACAAAGATCCAAAGCTCACCTTCTTTGCTCACTTCCCGGTCTTAACTGTTACTATCGGTGACTTTTCTGTATCCGGAGTACCCGGATACGAAAAGGACACCCTGATTCTAGGAGAGAGACTCTCATTGGGAGTAGATATTCTCTCTATATTCAGAGATAGCCTCTCTGTGGAGAGTGTCTATGGGAGAGGTATAGAGGTTAATATTATAATGGGAAAAGATGGGACTACAAATTTTGACATCTTCCCAAGTAGTGCTACGGCAGATTCAACAGTGAGCGATGGTTCAACATCTGACCTCTATTTAAAAAAGATAGTCATCGCCAATAGCCACCTTCAATTTTTTCAGGAGTCCACAAATATGCGGCTCGTGTTTGATAGCCTCAATTACAGGGGCAGCGGCAAAATTACGGCAGGAGAGCTAAAGCTCATCTCACAGCTGGATGCACAAAAGTTCTCCTTCTCTTTTGACGGAGTAAAATATATTGAGAATAGAGCAAGCGAGATAGGGGTTACAACCACCATAGACAGCACCTTTACCATATACACAATTGCAGATGGTCTTCTTAAGCTGGACGGAGTCTCAGCATCTTTCGCCGGAGCAATTGAGACACCGCAAAAGGGGTTGATTGCAGATTTTAAACTTAGCACCAATATTGCTAAACTAAATGATATTGTCGCCCTTTTACCACCGGATTACTCTCTGGAGGGTAAAAATCTTACACTCCTGGGTGATGCCTCGTTTGAAATAAAACTCAAAGGAGGTTCAGCAGAGCAGGAGGGCTCTTATCCCGATCTTTTGGTGGGGATGAATGTTTCAAACGGTTATATAAAGGAGGAGAGTGCACCTCTCCCTCTGGAGAGCATCAATATGAGTGCATCAATTGAGATGCCTGGGCTTGAGTTTGCCAATGCATCATTTGTGATGAATAATCTCTCTTTCAAATTGGACACTACAACCAACAGAGCCTCCTTTACAATTAAAACAGCTTCGGACCTTCATATAACTGCAGATATGTCCGGAGGAGCAGATATGGCTCTCTTTACCAAAGCTTTGGGTTTGAAGGGGTACTCCTTTGCGGGAGAGCTCTCCTACAGTTTAAAGGCAAATGGGATATACAACAAGGAGAGAGGAGTGATTCCTGTAACCGACGCCACCATAACAGTTGCAAATGGGTCTTTAACTACCCCATATATATCCGAACCGCTTCAAGAGATTAACGCCAAGATCTCGCTCAGGTCTGCCAAAGGTGGTATGGGAGATCTTATTCTGGATATTGATCCGCTTAAATTTAAGTTTGTAGAGGGGCCTTTCACTCTGGATTGTCGTCTGGAGAACTTTAACAACCTTAAATACTCCATCAGCTCAAACGGGGTGCTCAATTTAAACCGTATTTACGCAATGTTCGCTATTGACAGCGCCTCTGTAAACGGGGTTCTCAATACAGATTTTGCACTTAAGGGAGACCAGCTCTCCATTACCAAAGGGGAGTATGACAAGATAGAGGGGAGAGGAACTCTGGAGCTGAATAAATTTGAGTATAAGAGTGCCAACTATATTTACCCTTTCAAAATTCCTTCAGCTACATTTCAGTTTGAGCGGGAGAGGGCAATACTCTCAAATACAACCATAGGCTACGGTTCAAACAAAATTACTCTGGATGGATTTGCTTCCAATTATATAGATTACTATATGAGCAAGGGGGTATTGAGTGGCACCCTCTCTATGAGGTCGGACCGCATTATACTGGATGACTTTATTGCACTTATTCCGCAGAGCGACACAACAAAAGCTCAGTCAACTCCAAAAACTCAACCATCTACAGGGGTAATACTTGTACCGGATAAATTGAACATTTTTCTTAAATCGGATATTAAAAGAGTTGATTTTGAATCTATCTTAGCAAGAGATTTCAGAGGAGAGGTTGCAATCAGTGAGAAGACGATGTACATTAACGGAACCGGAGTCAATATCGCCGGTGCCCAATTTTTACTGGACGCAGTTTATAAACCTGTTAACGAGAGGTTAGCCCAGGTGCAGATGCACGCCAGAGCAGACTCTTTTGATATAGGGCGGGCTTACAAAGAGATACCTATGATTAGGGAGCTATTCTCATCTGCAAAGAATATGGAGGGGTTAATCTCTATGGATTATAAACTATCTACAAAACTTAATGCCTCTATGATGCCGGTCTACCCTTCGGTTAAAGGGGAGGGCTTTATTAAGCTGGAAGATGTCAATGTGAGGGGGCTTAAGGTATTGGGAGCCATAAGTAAAGCAACCGGGAGGGACAGCCTGAGCAACCCAAATCTCAAATCGGTACTTATAAACACAAAAATTGCAGATAACATTATAAAAATTGAGAGAACCAGAATGAGGATACTTGGTTTCCGGCCAAGATTCGAGGGTGAAGCATCTCTGGACGGGAAGCTCAACATCAACTTCAGGCTCGGCCTGCCCCCTTTCGGTGTGATTGGTATCCCGCTTACCATAACCGGAACAATGGATAACCCGCTTGTTGAGGTGAGAAAGGGGCGAGAAGAGGATAAACTTGAAGAGGAGGAGGAGCAGAAGGAGGAGAAGGTAACCACTAAATAGTTGCAGATATGAATCTATTGTTGATTGCCATCTATGTTTTTACACCGGCCGCAGTATTGTGGCTCTGTCGGAAAATAGCTTTTCTCAATAAAATAGGGCCGGTACTGTTACTCTATCTTTTAGGAATAATTCTCGGTAACAGCGGACTTATATCCTTGGAGACATTTAAACTGCAGGATACAATCGTAACAATATTGATTCCTCTTGCAATCCCGCTGATGCTCTTCTCATCCAATTTTTTAAGGTGGAACATTAAGAGTGCACTTATAACACTGGTTACGGGGGTATTTGCTGTAATATGCTCAATTATAGCAGGATATTTTATTTTTGAGCCGTTAATCGGGAAAGACCCTGTGATTGGCGCACAGATGGATAAGATTGCAGGGATGCTTGCAGGAGTCTATACCGGTGGTACTCCAAACCTTGCAGCTATAAAAATAATGCTGGATCTTCCCAATGAGACCTATATTATGGTTCACTCCTACGATATGGCTATAAGTCTTTTATACTTAACATTTGTACTATCTGCAGGGATAGGACTCTTTAGGAAATTTCTGAACCACAGCCCCAAACCAGAATCCGGCAAATCTCAATCCAAAAACTTATCACATTCAGGGAGCAGTTCAAACTTAAAATCTCCATCGGATGAGTTTCCGGATAACCCCTACAAAGGTTTCTTTAAGAAAAATAACCTCAAGCAGGTATCACTGGCTGTCGGGCTGTCGATTCTTATCTTTGCAGTTGCCGGGGGTCTCTCTTTTATTCTGCCAAAAAATATGCAGATGGCAGTGGTTATACTTGCAATTACAACTCTTGGAATAGCCGCCTCATTTATAAAAAGGGTGAGGGAGATAAAGAGCAGCTACGATGCCGGGATGTATCTGGTCTATATTTTCAGTATAGTGGTAGCTTCAATGGCAGATCTCACCAAACTCAACCTCTCGGGCGGGATATATATACTGCTCTATATTGCTTTTGTGATATTCATATCGCTTGGGCTGCAGCTTATTCTGGCAAAGATCTTTAAACTTGATGCCGACACTGTTCTTATATCCTCTGTATCACTTATTAACTCTCCACCTTTTGTACCGTTGATTGCCACTGCTATGAAAAACAGAGATGTGATTATTACCGGTCTTACAGTGGGTTTGGTAGGTTATGCAATAGGGAACTATCTTGGATTTATTATTGCAGCTATTCTATAATATTAAAACATAAAAAGAGATGAACGCAGCTTCTAAAATTGCTCTGATAGTGTTTTTTTCAGCATTATCAACAGGTCTTAAAGCTCAACAGGCAAAAAAAGGGTGGAATTTTGGTCCACTGCCTGCAGTTAGTTATAACAGTGACCAGGGTTTCCAGTACGGGGCTCTGTGTGATATCTACTGGTTTGGAGATGGATCTCAATTCCCCAACTATATTCATAAGTTCAATGTTGAGATCTCCAGATATACAAAGGGATCCGGCGTTTATCACCTCTTTTATGACTCAAGATATCTGCTTAAGAACCTACGCACAACAGTAGATATAAGTTACCTCACAGACAGGATGATGGACTTTTATGGCTTTGACGGATATATATCTGCCTATAAAAGAGATAAAGGAGCAGCATACTACAAATTTGACCGTAACCTATTTAGGGCTACTGCAGATTTTCAGGGAAAGATTGTGAAGAACCTGGGTTGGGTTGCCGGCTTGGGCCTATACAGCTACAAAATAGGTGCTGTAAAGAGTGATGAGTATGCGAACGAACCAAGCCTCTATAAAAGCTATGTTGAGGCCGGTATTATTACTCCGCTGGAGAGAGATGGAGGCACACGGGTAGAGCTAAAACTCGGAGGGGTCTATGATACCAGAGATAATGAGGCAGACCCTTACAGAGGGTTCAAAGGAGAGGTTATCTCGCTG
>CAYGOE010000017.1:0-35473 GCA_964351405.1 uncultured Muribaculaceae bacterium
GGAGCCGGCGGCCACGCTCTGCCATACAGATGGAGGCCGATGTCGTTCTCTGTTGACGGAGAAAAATATACAAACGAAAGGGCTATTGCCACCCAGCAGACAGGTTTCTGGATCCTTGGTCAGGCCAGAAGCTGGCTTCCCGATGAGATTGGCGGTATTTTATGGTTTGGGGTTGACGATGCTGCAACATCTGCTCTGACACCAATCTATTCATCATCTGTAAGGGTTCCAGAGTGCTTCCGTGTAGGAAACGGCAATATGACAACCTACTCTCCAACCTCTGCATTCTGGATCTTTAACAGAGTAACAAATTTTGCTTATCTCAGATACGACCTGATTGCCCCGGAAGTAAAGAAGGCTATTGACAAACACGAACTTAACTCTCTGGATATAGTTCCTGCAATTGATGCTGCAGCCCTTACAATCCTTAAAGATTCTCCTGCAAAAGCACGAGAATTCCTTACCGACTTCTCGGTTAATACTGCTCAACAACTCTTTAATAACTGGGTTGAGCTGGACAGGTATCTGTTGGTGAAGTTTATAGACGGAAACGTTAAGAAAGAGAACTCGCCAGGATGTTTTATGGATAACGGAAGTGGCAAAGGTATTCCGGCATCTCCAAGCCAGCCGGGCTATAGCGAGAGATGGAAAAGAGCCGTTAAAGAGGATGCCGGCATAAGACTAAAAGTAAAAGAATAAGAGATATATCTATTTGCCCAAAGCAGGATTCTCCACCTTACCAATAAACAATACGGTTCCGGTGGAGTTTTCTGTTATTGCAAAGATAAAAGGTTTGTCTGCAATAAACTCCTTCATTGCAGGGACAGATGTAACTCCTACTCCTATTGCAGTAACTGCTGCAGCTTCGCTCCCCTCTTCATTTACCTCTATGGCAGCTTTTTGGAGAACACGGGAGATATATAACTTACGGTCTCCTACATTAGCAATTTTGGTAAAGTTTGCTTCGATAGGGCTGAACGATTTTGTCATCCCCAGTTTTTTAAGATAACTATCCAGTTGAACCTCGTATTCGAATTTGAATTTGGGGATTTTAATATATGCCTTAGACTCAGTACTGTTTCCAAGCAGCGACACCCACATAGAGGGATCTTTAAGCTCATTAGCCACATCTGTTACCCACTTGCCAGTATGAGGAAGGATTAAAATCATACTGAAAGCACCGTTCCCGTAAGGGAGAGTTACTGCTTTAAAGCCGGAAGATTCAAAAAATCGGAATGTTCCGGAGAGAGACATCATCTGTACATTAACAGTCGGCCCGCCTCTTGGATAGAATGGCGCCGAAACTGTCTCTGATGGTTTAAACGGTGTCTTCCAAGGAGCTTTAAAGTAGAGAGCATTTATGAGAAACATAACCTCTTGTGGATCTATCTGGTCAATTATCTTATTTATAATTCCGTTGGTTTTGTCTGAGCACCATTTGTTGATAATGCCTACAGATAAAGGACTTGTAAAATCAAGAGGCTCAATTGATGAGTAGAAATAATTAGCGTTTTTCTTCTTGAAATCTTCATATACTAAAAGGTTCTTATCGTGCCAGATAGAGTTTGCTATCGAGAGTTTTACTTTAGAGTCCGTAAGAGGTAGAGTTTCAACCATTTTTTTAAAGAAGTTGTTTACCTCATCTTCTGAGATACCCTCCAGAGAGAGAAATCTCTGAATCTCCTCTTTTGTCTGGCCGTCTGCTCCGTTCCACACCATTCCCAAAGCGATATAGAGGCTCAGGGGTGAGATAATTGTATTTACACTCTTCCCTTTAGAAAACTCTTCGCCGGCAATTTCTGAGAAGAGGTTAATTGAATTTAAATTTCCGCTTGCCGCAACTTTTGTCTGGGCTGAGGAGAGAATAATAGCTATTGGATTCTCATTAACTGGGGCCTCTCCTTTTTTGTTTTCTGCAATCTTATTACAAGATATTATTGAAGCAGAAATAGTAATTGCGATTAAAATAGGAGTTCTCATATTTTTTAAAATTAAAATGACACACATTCGCAATATAGTAAAAAAGAGGCTTTATACGAGCAAATATTTTGTCTTATTTGAATATCTTTGTATGGAAGCTCATAGATTAACCTTTAAAACAGACATTATGATAAAATGTTACTTAGTTTCGGCTCTTTTGGTTATCAGCTCCATACTCAACATAGGGGCTCAGAGTAAAACCGGCAATAGAAAAGCAGATAGGTCAAAAAATACCGCAAAAGAGATAGTTGAAAAAAACCCGATGACAATAGAGGATGTACTAAAATGGAATAGAATAACAGAGAGGGAGATATCACCAAACGGTTCTTTTATAGCCGTTAAACTTGAGCCTTGGAAAGGTAGCTCTACAGTAAAACTTTATGACAATAAGGGCGTCGAACTTTTTTCGGCAGACTCCTCCTGGTCTTTATCATTTGACTCAAAGTCACAATATCTTCTCTATAAGAGGGGGAGCGTCAAGAATAGCTCTCTTAATATCTATCTTATAGAAGATAGAAAAAAGAGAGTCATAGAGAGTGTTAAAAGCTATGCAAATCCCGAGGGGTGGGATGGTTTAGTTGTATATCAAAAGACAGATTCGACACTTGTTATAGAAAGTATGAGTGCAGGAATATCTGTGCTTGCGGGAAGGGCGTCAGATTATAAAGTCTCAAAAGAGGGGAGTTTAGTTCTATTCTCAAACGGAGAGAATTTAATGCTCCAATCAATGGAAAAAGAGCGCGCAGATACCATTTGGAGAGGTAAACAAAAAGTCTCAAAAATTGCTCTCAGCGATAATGGCAAGAAGATATCTTTTGTGTCTTCCGCCAAGCTCTATGTTAAGGATGGAGATTCGCAGGTTATGGAGATAGCCGGCGGAGTTTCAGATCAAAGAGAGCTCTTTTTCTCTCCCGACGGATCCAGGCTATACTATGGAGTTGGACCTGTTGCCAGAGTCAGGGACACTACCATTGCAAAGGAAGACTTCCCGGTGGTACACATATGGAACTGGAAGGAGGGTAAGCAGTTTACTCAACAGGTTGTAGACAAAAAGAACGAATCCAAAAAGAGCGATCTTCACGTTTTTACTTTTGAGAAGGGAGCCTCTTTTAAAATTTCCAATGATTACCTGACCGAAACTTTACTTATAAACAAAGGAAACTCTTCGCTGGTAATAGGGATCTCAGACAAAAGATATCTTCTGGAGCAGATGTGGAATGGAAGGGATAGAAAGGATATCTACATAATTAACACTTTTCTCGAGAGAACGGCTCTGGTCAAGGAGGGGGCCGATGGGTCGGTTAAAGTTTCGCCGGGAGGAAAATATATCTATTGGTACAGTGCTCCGGATAGCTCGTGGTTTACCTGTTCAACTACTACATTTGAGGTAAAAAGGGTAACCACCCCCTCTACAGTAATAGCATATGATCAGGAGAATGACGTGCCGGATTGGCCATCTTCATACTCAATTTCCGGATGGAGCAGAGGGGATAGATATATGCTCGTAAATGACCGATATGATATTTGGATAGTTGATCCTCAGGCAAAAGAGAAGCCTGTAAACCTGACACTTGACGGAAGGGCAAAAAAGATCACCTACAGATATAGAAGCAGTGAGGGAGAGTCAGATTCTCTGGATCTTTCTCAAATGCTTCTATTGACAGGGTTTAGTAATTTAACAAAAGCAGATGGATACTACTCCATAACCTGGGGAGAGCACAGGGAGCCGCAACTGTTGTACACGGGTAATTTTATGCTGTCACCACCGGTAAAGGCCAAAAAGAGCAATAACTATATCTTCACCAAAGAGAGCTTCATTGAGTTTCCGGATATTCACTATAGTGACGGGAGTTTCAAAAAAACAGTAAGAGTAACTCAGGCCAATCCTCAGCAGAAGAATTTTATATGGGGAACAGCGGAGCTTGTCAAGTGGACATCTAATGACGGGATTGAACTGGAGGGGGTGATATATAAACCGGAAAACTTTGATCCTGCCAAAAAATATCCGATGATTGTTAACTTCTATGATAAAAACTCCTCAACTCTATATTCTCATAGAGTTCCCGAACCCCACCGTTCAACGATAGATTATCATCTTTACACCAGTAACGGGTATGTTGTATTTAACCCCGATATTGTTTATAGAGAGGGTTATCCGGGAGAGAGTGCATTCAATGCGGTGATGCCGGGAATCTCTGCAATTCTCAATATGGGCTTTGTTGACCCGAAAAGGATAGGCGCCCAGGGACATAGCTGGGGCGGATATCAGGTTGCCTATCTCGCAACAAGAACCACTCTCTTTGCTGCAATTGAGTCCGGAGCACCGGTAGTAAATATGTTTAGTGCCTATGGAGGGATACGCTGGGGTACAGGGTTAAACAGATCTTTCCAGTATGAACATCAGCAGAGCAGAATAGGAAAAACCCCCTGGGAATCGCCTCTAAGATATATGGAAAATTCACCGCTCTTTACAATGGATAAGGTTACTACGCCAATTCTCATAATGCACAACGATATGGATGGGCACGTGCCCTGGTATCAGGGAATAGAGTATTTTGTTGCACTTAAAAGGCTTCAAAAACCGGTATGGCTGCTAAACTATACCGGGGAGATTCACTGGCCTCAAAAGATGAGCAATAAAGTTGACTTTCAGATAAGGATGATGCAGTTTTTTAACCACTATCTAAAAGGGGAGCCAATGCCAAAATGGATGGCTCCGGGACTATCTGCAATTGAGCTTGATTATGAGACCGGGTACTGATTATAGTATGGTAATATCTTAATCCTGATAGAGGGTTGAATTATTGCCCCGTTTTGTTATCTTTGTTTAGAGTATCAGAAAACTTAGTCTATGGAAAAAACCTTTCCCAGGCGACTTGTAATTCCTACCATTGTTCTTTGCGGGGCTGTGGTTGGTGTTTTTTTATATCTGCTCTATATCTCCAGGGTGGCATCCTACCTCAGTGACGACCCGTCGGCCTGTGTAAATTGTCATATAATGGCCCCGTATTATCAATCTTGGCAAAAGAGCTCCCACCAACCGTGGACAACCTGCAATGACTGCCACGTACCGCAGGACAACTTTATCAAAGGGTACTCATTTAAAGCTAAAGACGGACTATATCACGCAGCAATCTTCACTCTTAGAATGGAGCCTCAGGTTATCCGCCCACGGGCAGAGAGCTACGGAGCTATAATGGATAATTGCATTCGATGTCACACTCAGCTTAACACAGAGTTTGTAAAGACAGGGATGGTTAAATACAGACAAGTTGAAAAGGGAGAGGCAAGAGCCTGTTGGGATTGTCACAGAGAGGTTCCTCACGGAAGAGTCTCGAACCTGGCGATGAGCCCCAATGCAATAGTGCCCCTTCCTGAATCTCCTGTTCCCGACTGGCTTAAAAAAATAATGAAGAGATAAAACATAACTCTATGAAACTTAAACTATTCTTCGAAAAACACAGGGTTGCCCTAATGTGGACCCTGTTTGCAGGAACAATTGTGGTTGTTTTTTTGCTCGGTCTTTTGGCCGCCTCTGTAACTGAAAGAAGAGCAGAGATTGCGACTCTTTTTAATAATAAAAAAGTGGAGATAAAAGGTATAGAGTCCAGAAGTGAGATTTGGGGAGAGAACTACCCCAGAGAGTATGAGACCTGGAAAAAGACTAAGGAGATGGATTTCGAGAGCAAACATAACGGTAATAGCGTGGTTGATCTCTTGGAGCAGAGGCCGGATATGGTCGTACTCTGGGCAGGATATGCCTTCTCCCGTGACTATAGCGCCCCGAGAGGTCACTCATATGCAGTAGAGGATGTGGTTAAGACTCTGAGAACAGGAGCTCCCGTTACAGAGGATAAAAACTTACAACCCTCAACCTGCTGGGCCTGCAAAAGCCCGGATGTGCCAAGATTGATGGCAGAGGTTGGAATCGAGAAGTTTTACTCATCAAAATGGTCTCACTTTGGAAACGAGGTTGTCAACTCTATAGGCTGTGCAGATTGCCATAACCCCGAGAATATGAATATCGCCATCTCGCGACCTGCTCTTGCAGAGGCTTTTGAGAGAGTCGGGAAAGATATAGGGGTGACCACCATTCAGGAGCGACGCTCATTAGCCTGTGCACAGTGCCACGTAGAGTATCACTTTAAAGGGGACGGCAAATACCTAACATTCCCTTGGGATAAAGGGATGAGTGTAGAACAGATAGAGAGTTATTATGATGAGATTGGCTTCTCAGACTGGGTTCACACCCTTAGCAAAGCCCCAATGGTAAAGGCTCAGCATCCGGACTACGAGATATTTATGGCAGGGCCTCACGCCCAACGAGGGTTATCGTGCGCAGATTGTCATATGCCGTACAAATCTGACGGAGCAATAAAATACAGCGATCACCACATAACGTCGCCTTTGCTAAATATAGACCGAACTTGCCAGACCTGCCACCGTGACAGCAAAGAGAATCTTATAAAGTACGTTTACGAGTATCAGGACAAAATACTTGAAACCAGAGACCGGGTTGAGAAGGAGCTTGTAAAATCTCATATTGCCGCAAAGTTTGCCTGGGATAACGGAGCCTCTCAAAAACAGATGGAGCCGGTTCTTAAGCTTATAAGGGCAGCACAATGGCGGTGGGACTTTGCAGTTGCCTCCCACGGAGCCGCTTTTCACGCACCTGTAGAGACTCAGAGAATTCTTGCCCATAGTCTGGACAAGAGCTATCAGGCACAACTGGAGACAATTAAAGTTCTTGCTTCGTTGGGTGTTAAGGATGAGATTCCTGCTCCCGATATCTCCACAAAGGAGAGAGCACAGCAGTACATTGGGCTAGATATGGCTAAACTTCGCAGCGAGAAAGATGAATTTATGACAACAACAGTACCGCAATGGCTGGTGAAGGCAAGAGAAAACGGACGATTGCTATAGAGGAGGCTGTTGTAGCAACAGCCGTTGTTACTGCCGGTTTTGCCCTCCAATTCACATTAGGCTCTTTTGACAAGGCCTTTCTGGCTTTTCCCGTTAATATAATAGCGCTGGCTGCTCTTGGTACTCTCTTTTTTATTAAAAGGGGGAGGTTCCTCACCCGGCTCTCATCCGGCTCTCTGTCGGTTATACTCTTGACACTTATATTATTTTGCACTCTCTATATGGGTCTTGTTCCGGGTAATAAGACAAAGATCTCCTGGCCCTTTGTTCTAATCTACCTTATGACCCTAATAAATATAACTGCTGTAATCTCTGTACATCTAAAGAGCTTCTCAAAACAGAGTATCCCATTTCTCTTAAATCATTTGGGAGTTTTAATGCTTCTTTATGCTGCAGGATTAGGATCTGCAGATAAGTCAAGATATTTTATGAGAGTGAATGAGGGGGAGGTTGAGTGGAGAGCAGAGCAATCGGGATTTGGTGCCCGGGAGGGTCTTAGAGAGTTGCCTATTGCTATTAGTTTAAAAAATTTTGAAATCGAAGAGTACCCTCCCAAGCTGGCAATAATCGAGAGAGCAACGGGTGAGGCGCTTCCTAAAGGGAGACCTCTGCTTTTTCCTGCAGAGTTGAACAATTTTGCTCAAATAGAGGGGTGGAGTATCAAGGTAGACTCTTTAAAATATCTGCCCCGCTACGCCCCTACTGCGTATGTATTGGTAACATCTCAAGGCACCTACGATACACTGCGAGGATGGGTGAGCTGCGGGAACCACTTTCAGAGGCATAAAACATTGGATATTAGTGATAACCTTTGCGTTGCTATGACTTTTCCCGAGCCTAAAGCATATAGTTCCGATGTTATTGTATATACGCGCAGTGGTAAAGAGAGAGGTGGGATTGTTATGGTAAACTCCCCACTCACAGTAGGGAGCTGGAAAATCTACCAGCACTCATACGACACGCAAAAGGGAAGAGACTCTCAGTGGTCCAGGTTTGAATTGGTCTATGATCCCTGGTTTATCCCTGCTTTAATCGGTATTATTATGATGATTGCCGGAGCTATTTCCCTCTTTTGGAAAGGAGGTGCCAGATGAGTTGGAGTCACTTTATTTATTTCGCCTTTGGCTCCCTGACTCTTTGGATTGCAGGAGTAGTATCTCTGTATAGGGCAAAGAGTACAACAGCAGGAAAGACCTTAATCTTGGCAGGTGTACTCCTCTTCTCTGTTTTCATTGCCGGTTTATGGATAGCACAGGGGCACCCCCCTTTACGGACAATTGGAGAGACACGTCTCTGGTACTCTTTTTTTATAATAATTGTTGGATTGGCCACATACCTCCACTGGGGATACAAATGGCTAATGGGTTACAGCACTCTGGTCTCTGCCGTTTTTATTTTTGTTAACCTGCTAAAGCCGGAAATTCACACAACCAATCTAATGCCGGCCCTTAGGAGTGTCTGGTTTGTTCCGCACGTAACGGTATATATTCTATCATATGCTATGCTGGGGGCTGCTACCATCGCCTCGTTTGTTGCATTGAAAGAGTTGCGTTCCAACCAGAGATTGATGTCTCTTATAGATAACCTTGTTTACATAGGGTTTGGATTCCTTATGATGGGAATGCTATTGGGGGCGATTTGGGCTAAAGAGGCGTGGGGAGACTACTGGAGCTGGGACCCCAAAGAGGTTTGGGCATTCATAACAGCAACAGCATACCTCATCTATATTCACTCCAGATTGAGGGGATATCCGCTCAAATATATTCTTTGGTTGCTTCCGGTAGCATTTATCTTGCTTATGATAACCTGGATAGGTGTAAATTATCTGCCTGCTGCACAAGGGAGTATACACGTTTATTAAAAATATTTTAAAATATTTGCTGTAATCAGAAAAATTTTGATTTACATTTGCAACTCAACAAAAGAGAGAAAATGAATCTATATTCAAATATCCATTCGATCCATCATCATCACCTGCAGTTACTCGGTAGGCTGGATCGGCTATTTGTATATATGAGATAATTATTCAGATATATTTAGTTTAGAAGGGCTTACCGCAAGGTAGGCCCTTTTTTTATTTTTTAATTTATTGATTTATGATTAGGATTGCTATTCAGGCCAAAGGCCGATTAAGCGAAGAGAGTATTAACCTGCTGCACGAGTCCGGGCTCACAATTGAGGAGGGCAAAAGAAAGCTGCTTGCCAAGTGTGGAAACTTCCCCCTTGAGGTTCTCTTTCTAAGGGATGACGATATCCCGGGAGCAGTTGCAATGGGGGTTGCAGATATTGGAATTGTGGGAATGAATGAGGTTGAGGAGAAAAAGATGGATAACACTGTCATTCATAAGTTGGGCTTTAGCAAGTGTCGCATCTCACTAGCAATTCCAAAAGCTGCCGAATACACGGGACTTGAATTTTTTAACGGCAAGAGGGTTGCAACATCCTATCCATCAATTCTTGAAAAATTCTTCAAAGAGAGTGGTATAGATGCGCAGATTCATAAAATTACCGGATCTGTTGAGGTTGCACCCTCAGTGGGAATGGCAGATGCAATTTTTGATATTGTAAGTTCGGGAGGAACCCTCATAACCAACGGGCTTAAGGAGGTTGAGAGAGTCTTTGTCTCCGAAGCGGTTTTGATTGCAAATCCAAAGCTGGAGGGGGAGAAGATGGAGGTTGTAACCCAGCTGGTCTCAAGATTTGAATCTGTTGAGAGAAGCAGAGGGATGAAGTATCTTTTGATGAACCTCCCGGAAGATAAACTGGATGAGGCAACCGGGATATTGCCCGGAATGCGCAGCCCCACCATTCTTCCTCTGGCACAAAAAGGGTGGTGCTCAATACACGTAGTGGTAGAGGAGAGGGAGCTTTGGCCAAAGATGGAGCAGCTCAAAGCAATTGGAGCAGAGGGCATCCTGGTACTCTCGCTGGAGAAGATTTTACCATAGATTTATTGGACTATTTCAAAAAGTTATATAATGAAGATTATCGAAGAGCCCCAAAGAGGTCAATGGTCACAACTTGCAGGCAGATCTACCGAACTTACGGAATCAATTGAAAAGAGAGTATCCCAAATCTTATCGGATGTGCGCACTAATGGAGATGCCGCGCTTTATGACCTTACTCAAAAAATAGATGGAGTCTTTCTTAAGTCACTCTATCTGGACAGAGAGTATATTGACAACAGTAAAAACCGGATAGAGCAAGAGCTTAAAAACGCAATAGATATAGCGGCAGAGAATATCGAAAGATTTCACTATGCGCAGGTTAGTGCAGATATTGACATTATAACCACCCCCGGAGTGAGATGTATTCAGAGATCTCTGCCAATAGAGAGGGTGGGTCTATATATCCCGGGTGGGAGTGCACCACTCTTCTCCACAGTGCTAATGTTGGGAATACCGGCTAAAATTGCAGGTTGCAGGGAGATAGTACTCTTTACCCCACCCTCATATGACGGAAAGATACCACCCGTCTTGGCTTACACTGCATCCAGGATAGGTATAGATACTATCGTTACCGTAGGGGGTGCTCAGGCAGTTGCTGCAATGGCTTACGGGACAGAGAGCATTAAGAGGGTAGATAAAATCTTTGGACCCGGAAATCAATATGTAACGATAGCCAAGCAGATGGTATCAAAAACTGTGGCGATAGATATGGTTGCCGGCCCGTCGGAGCTGATGGTTATTGCAGATTACGGTTGTGATACAGACTTTGTAGCGGCAGATCTGCTATCTCAGGCAGAGCACGGATTGGACTCTCAGGTTATACTTTTGGTTCCGGAAAAATCTGTTGCAGATAAGGTTATGAAGTCTATCCGGGAGCAGAGGGTATTGCTTGATCGTAAACGAGAGATAGAGGGCTCACTAATGAATAGCAGAGTCATAATCTTTAAAGAGATATCGGACTCAATAGAGTTTGCAAACCTCTATGCACCCGAGCACCTTATAATTGCAACACAGAGACCGTGGGAAATTGCAGATAAAATCAGAGCCGCAGGGAGCATATTCATAGGAGAGTACTCTCCCGAAAGTGCGGGAGATTACGCTAGTGGGACTAACCATACACTCCCTACAGGTGGGTGGGCAAGATCTTCGGGGGGGCTTTCACTAGAGAGCTTTACACACAAAATAACCTACCAGGAGCTCACCCCGCAGGGGCTGCTCAAGCTCGGCCCCCACATTGCCATTATGGCGCAAAACGAGCAACTCCAGGGACATAGAAATGCTGTAGAGATAAGATTAAAGAGACTAAAATCCGGAAATTAAAAATATGAAAGAGTCAACAAAGATCAAAAAGAGTAACGAGCTAAAAGAGATAAACTGGTTGGATAACATTATCCGACCAAATATAAAAGAGCTCAAACCCTACTCTACCGCAAGAGATGAATCAGATCTTAAATGTGCTGTATATCTCGATGCAAATGAGAGCCCATACAATTCCGGGTATAACAGATATCCGGATCCTCACAGCAAGGAGTTAAAGAGTGCTGCTGCTGAATCTATCTGCAAACAACTGCAGATATTTATTGATGGTGGTGTAAACCCCAAACCCTTTATGCCAAAACCGGAGAATATCTTTGCAGGAAACGGATCGGATGAGGCAATAGATCTGTTGATACGAATCTTTTGCAGACCCACAAGAGATAATATCATTACACTCTCTCCAACCTACGGAATGTATAAGGTTTGTGCATCTATAAATGACATAGCCTACAGAGAGCTCTCTCTTGAAGCCGACTTCTCTTTTGACAGAGAGAGGTTATTGAAGTTAAGTGACAAAAATAGTAAGATAATTTTTTTGTGTTCACCCAATAACCCAACCGGGAACCTTCTCAAAAAAGAGGATATTATCTGGGTGATAGAGAGGTTCCGTGGAGTGGTTGTGGTAGATGAGGCCTATATAGATTTTGCATCTGATGCCGGGTTTATTCCAATGATTGACCAATATTCCAATCTTGTGGTCTTACGAACAATGTCCAAAGCGAAAGGGATGGCTGCTATTAGGGTTGGTTTTGCTCTATCCTCACCAAAAATCATCGCATTTATGGAGAGGGTTAAATACCCATATAATATAAGTCGTGTAAATCAAGAGCTTGCAATAAAGGCTCTTAAAGAGAGCTACCCCACTCTTGTGGAGACGATTATAGAAGAGAGGGAGATGCTTGCAGCCTCTCTGGAGAGATCTGCAGGGGTTGAGAGGGTATATCCAAGTAACTCCAACTTCCTGTTGGTAAAATTTAGCGAAGCAAAAAAGATTTATAACAAATTGTTAAACGCCGGCATTGTAGCAAGAGATAGAAGCGATGTGGCCGGTTGTTCACAAACTCTCCGGATTACTGTTGGGAAACCGCTGGAAAACAAAGCTCTTCTCTCTGTGATTAATGGAGACTCCTTAAAAAAGTTTAGCGACTGCATTGAGCTCTCAAGAGTAACAAAGGAGACAAAGATAGAAGTCAGGATCTACCCGGATGGAGGAAGGGATTCGGGAATCCGTACAGGGTTAGGGTTTTTTGACCATATGTTGGAACAGGTATCGGTTCACTCAGGCATCTCTATGGATATTGATGCCTGCGGAGATCTAAAAGTAGACCCGCACCATACCGTTGAGGATGTTGCAATAGTTTTGGGAGAGGCATTTAAGAGGATGATATCTGCAAAAAAGGGGTACAACAGATATGGGTTTGTATTACCTATGGATGAGTCCAGGGCAGAGGTGCTGCTGGATTTGGGAGGAAGAGCCTCTTTTATATGGGATGTATCTTTTAAGGGAGAGAGGGTTGGGGAGTTTCCGTGTGAGATGTTCAGACACTTCTTCTCAACCCTCTCTGCCTCGGCTCTCTTTACACTTCATATATCTGCACAGGGAGATAACGACCACCATATGGGAGAGGCAATTTTTAAAGCGTTCGCTAGAGCACTAAGAGTAGCACTCTCAAATGATGTTAATCTCTATCAAACACCAAGCAGCAAGGGGTTAATATAAATATTATGGTTGCAATAGTAGAGTACGGAGCTGGAAATATCCGTTCATTGAGCAATGCAATTGAGAGGGTAGGAGAAGATTATGTTGTTACATCTGACCCATCACTTATATCCACTGCATCGCATATAATTCTTCCGGGAGTTGGGCAGGCAACATCAGTTATGCGGGCAATAGAGGAGCGCAATTTGACAAATCTTATCCGGTCACTAACCTCTCCTGTTTTAGGAATTTGTATCGGGATGCAGGTTTTATGCTCTTTTAGCGAAGAGGGTGATACCGGGTTGTTAGATGTTTTTGATAACAGGGCTGTCAAACTTGGAGCACCAGGGCTCAAGATTCCCCATATGGGGTGGAACCGTATAAGTGAGCTCAGCGGGCCACTATTTGAGTCCATACCCGAAGGGGAGTGGTTCTATTTTGTTCACTCCTACGCTCCGGGAATCAGCCGTGATACGGTTGCCGTTACCGAATATGGCGGTAAATTTTCATCTGCACTCAATAAAAGAAATTTCTATGGAGTACAATTTCACCCTGAGAAGAGTGGGCAGGCAGGAGAGCGATTTCTAAAGAACTTTTTTGAAATAGATAAAATGAGATGGTTATAGTGAGTAAACCCAAATTTTCTGTTATTCCTGCAATTGATATAATTGCAGGAGAGTGTGTAAGGCTCTCAATGGGAGACTACAGCAAAAAAATTGTCTATAGTACTGACCCTCTTGAGGTGGCTTTGAACTTTCAAGGACAGGGTTTTGATAGACTTCATATGGTAGATCTGGAGGGTGCCAAGGGAGAGAGTCCGGTAAACCTAAATGTTTTGGAGAGGGTTTCGAAAGGCTGCACAATGGAGATTCAGTTCGGTGGCGGAGTCAAGAGTTTGGAGTCTGCCGCCGAGGTGTTTAGTGCCGGAGCCTCAAGAGTAATATGTGGGAGCATTGCGGTAGAGACCCCCCCTCTATTTAAGGAGATGTTAAAAATCTTTGGTAGCGAAAGGTTGATTCTTGCAGTAGATATTAGAGATGGTAAAATTGCTATAAAAGGGTGGAGGCAGGAGAGTGATTCAGATCTCTTTGAGACTATTTCCAACTATGTAAAAATTGGAGTTAGTCAATTGATTTGTACAGATATCGCTAAAGACGGTATGTTGTGTGGACCGGCATTTGATATCTACTCCTCCCTAAAAAGAGAGTTTCTCGGAATTGAGCTTATTGCCAGCGGAGGTGTCTCTTCGCTGCAAGATATTGTTAGACTAAAAGAGTGCGGTGCAGATGGCGTTATAGTTGGGAAAGCACTATATGAAAATAGACTTGATTTAAAGGAGTTATCGCTATGGTTGCAAAACGGATAATACCTTGCCTGGATGTTCACGAGGGCAAGACAGTGAAAGGGGTAAATTTTATAAACCTAAAAGAGGTGGGAGATCCTGTTATTATGGGAAGAGGATATGCTCAGCAGGGGGCAGATGAGCTTGTTTATCTGGATATAAGCGCAACTCAGGAGGGTCGCCGGACATTTCTCTCACTTGTAAAGAGAGTTGCCAAAGAGATTAATATTCCATTTACGGTAGGTGGTGGCATAACAGAACTCAGCCAAGTGAGTGCACTTCTGGATGCGGGAGCAGATAAGATTTCCATAAATAGTGCTGCAATCTCTAACCCTGCACTGGTTGACTCAATTGCCTGTAGGTACGGATCACAGTTTGTAGTTGTTGCTATTGATGCAAGAGTTGAGGAGGGTCTGTGGAGAGTTATGAGCAGCGGTGGTCAAACGAGGAGCAACAGGGAGTTGTTTGAGTGGGCAGATGAGGTTATGAGCCGGGGTGCAGGTGAGATTCTCTTTACCTCAATGGATCACGATGGGACAAAAAGCGGATTTGCAAACCAGGCTCTGTCAACTCTGGGTTCCCGGCTAACCATTCCTGTTATTGCATCCGGCGGAGCAGGTAAGATGGAGCACTTTGCCCAACTCTTTAAAGAGGGAAAAGCCGATGCCGCTCTTGCTGCATCTGTCTTTCACAAAGGAGAAATTAGGATACCTACATTGAAAAGATTTCTGCTGGAGTCGGGAGTTATGGTAAGAGTATAGTTTAATAAAAAGAGATAATGGAAAAATTAAGAGATATAGTATTTAAAAACGAAACGGATCTTATTCCGGCAGTTATTCAGGATGATAAAAGTTTAAAAGTTCTTATGCTTGGTTATATGAACAGAGAGTCATACGAACTAAGTATAACCAGTGGGCTGGTCACCTTTTTCAGCAGATCCCGCAAGAGACTCTGGACAAAAGGGGAGAGCAGCGGCAACTATCTTAAAATTGTGAGCATAGAGCAAGATTGCGACCAGGATACCCTATTAGTGAGGGTAAATCCTGCAGGACCTGCTTGCCACACCGGAAGGGTAAGTTGTTTCGCAGGCAGAGATTCCGAGGGTTTTACAGGGAGGCTTGCTCAAATAATAAATGAGAGACACCTGAATATGCCACCGGACTCATACACAACCTCGCTCTTTAACTCAGGAGCAGAGAGAATCTGCAAAAAAGTGGGAGAGGAGGCTGCAGAGATCATAATTGAGGCTATAAAAGGAGATAAAAATAGATTGGTATATGAGAGTGCAGATCTCATATACCATCTTATTGTTCTCCTTGAGTTATTTGGACTCTCTCTCTCCGATATAGAGGAGGAGCTATACTCAAGAAACTAACTTCCCCGTTAAAATAGTCCGGAGATATTTCCGTCGTTATCGATATCGATACGCTCCGAAGATGGCTCCTCCGGAAGACCCGGCATACGCATAATCTCCCCGGTTATTGGAACAAGAAATCCTGCCCCTGCTGCAATCTCTATATCTCTTACTGTGATCACAAAATCCTTAGGTCTTCCCAAAAGATCCGGATTATCCGAGAGGGATTTCTGAGTCTTTGCCATACATATTGCAAGACCTTCAAGCCCTAAGTTTGAGATCTTTGCAAGTGCACTTTTAGCTTTAGAGGTGTAATCTACAGCCTCTGCACCGTAAATCTTCTTGGCAATTGTTTCAATTTTCTGCTCTACACTGTCTGTCAGAGGGTATAGAGGGGCGAATAACGGACAGCACACCTTTGCAGCCTCAACCACCATATGGGCCAGCTCCTCTGCTCCTGCGCCACCTTTTGCCCACACATCCACAACGGTAACAGGTATATCTTTACTCTTGCAAAAGTTAACTACAAAGTCAATCTCCTCCTGAGTATCGGTTAAAAAGCGGTTTACGGCAACCACCGGAGCAAGGCTGAATAGTCTGATATTCTCTACGTGCTTCTCCAGATTCCCGATACCTTTTTTCAGAAACTCTACACCCGGGGTTTTTATCTCTTTCAGTGGTTGACCGCCGTGATATTTTAGAGCCCTTATTGTAGCAACCAGCACAGCACCGTTAGGTGAGAGATTTGCGCTTCGGCACTTGATGTCAAGAAATTTCTCTGCACCCAGATCAAAGCCGAAACCTGCTTCCGTTACTGTATAGTCAGTAAGAGACATTGCCGTCTGTGTTGCAATAACAGAGTTTGTCCCCTGAGCTATATTTGCAAAAGGACCTCCGTGAATTATTGCCGGTGTGCCCTCAACAGTCTGTACCAGATTAGGTTTAAGCGCGTCCTTAAGAAGAGCAGCCATTGCTCCGTGTGCCTTAAGATCTCTGGCATAAATCGGTTTCTTTTCAAAGGTATAACCAATAAAAATACTTCCAAGCCTGTTTTTCAGATCTTGCAGATCCTTAGAGAGACATAAGATAGCCATCACCTCCGAAGCTGCTGTGATATCAAAACCTGTCTCCCTCGGAATACCGTGAGCAGTTCCTCCAAGCCCTACAACAATAGATCTTAAAGATCTGTCATTCATATCCATAACTCTTTTCCAAGAGATAGTGCGAGGATCAAGATTGAGTGATCTGGTTTTACTTTGAATATTATTGTCGATTAGAGCTGCAAGCAGGTTATGAGCCTTCTCAATTGCTGCAAAGTCACCGGTAAAATGGAGATTTATATCCTCCATTGGAAGAACCTGGGAGTAACCCCCTCCGGTTGCACCCCCTTTAATACCAAAAACAGGACCAAGTGAAGGTTCGCGCAGAACTACTGCAGAGCGAATACCT
Organism: uncultured Muribaculaceae bacterium; assembly: GCA_964351405.1. Lineage (GTDB taxonomy): Bacteria > Bacteroidota > Bacteroidia > Bacteroidales > UBA932 > Bact-08. The sequence goes on from CAYGOE010000017.1 coordinate 17,013, forward strand.
ATGCGGTTAAGTGCCTGAGATAGGCCGATGGAGACTGTTGTTTTACCCTCTCCGGCAGGAGTTGGAGAGATTGCGGAGACAAGAATAAGCTTCCCGAATTTTGATCTGTCTATATATTTAGGAGGGAGCTTTGCTTTGTATTTCCCATAGAGTTCAAGATCTTCCGGATCGATTCCAAGCTTTTTGGCTATCTCGCCTATTGGTTTCATCGTCACTTTGCGGGCAATTTCAAGATCGGTCATAATCAGATAAGTTTTATTATAAATAGATACTTAAAAGTTAAAACAAACGAGCTACAATAAAGTTTTTTCGACACTCTTATGTTTTTTTGTAACTCCTTCGCTGCGAAATTAAAAAAATTTATTTTACACGAAATTCAAAATTGACGTTTTTGACAAGAATTGTAGTATCGGTTTTTGTACAGCTTCTTTTAAGGCTCAAGAGATAGTTGATACATCGATAGATGCAACAAGAGAGATTGCCTCTATTTTTTTTTATTATCTTTGTTTTGCCTGTTAAGTGCAGAACAAAGATAATTCTTATAATACCTAATATTTTATGAAAATTGCAATAGTTGGAACCGGATACGTAGGTTTGGTTACAGGAGCCTGCTTTGCCGAAATGGGCCTTAATGTTGTTTGTGTAGACATAGATAAAAACAAGATTTCAAAGCTTAAAGAGGGTATTATGCCAATTTATGAACCGGGAATAAAGGAGCTTGTAGATAAAAACGTGACAGAGGGGAGACTTTTTTTCTCCAATAACCTTATTGAGGTACTGGACGATGTCTCGGTAGTATTCAGTGCAGTAGGGACACCTCCGGATGAGGATGGCAGTGCAGATCTTAAATATGTTTTGGACGTTGCAAAAACAGTGGGCAAAAATATGAAGAATTATGTTTTGCTGGTAACAAAGAGCACAGTGCCTGTTGGAACAGCCGCTAAAGTAAGGGCGGCAATTGAGCAGGAGCTTGATAAAAGAGGAGTTAAAATTGATTTTGATGTAGTCTCAAATCCTGAATTTTTAAAAGAGGGTGCAGCAATAAAAGATTTTATGAGCCCGGACAGGGTTGTGGTAGGGGTTGAGAGTGAGAGAGCAAAATCATTAATGGAAAAACTTTATAAACCATTTATGTTAAATGGTTTTCCAATAATATTTATGGATGTATCATCTGCAGAGATGACAAAATATGCAGCCAACGCAATGTTGGCAACCCGAATCAGCTTTATGAACGAAATTGCAGCACTTTGCGAAATTGCAGGAGCTAATGTAGATGAAGTTCGCAGAGGGATTGGAAGTGATAAAAGGATTGGTACAAGCTTCCTTTATGCAGGTGCCGGTTACGGAGGCTCTTGTTTCCCAAAAGATGTACAGGCACTGATTCAGAAAGGAAAGGAGTTGGGAGTGGAGATGAATGTGGTAAAGGCTGTAGAAGAGGTTAACGAAAGGCAGAAAGAGATTGTATATAAAAAGTTGAAAAAGGCATTTAACGGAGATCTTAAAGGTAAGGTTGTAGCAATGTGGGGACTCTCTTTTAAACCGGACACCGACGATATGCGTGAAGCACCTTCAATTGTGGTTATCAACAAGCTTCTTGCAGAGGGGGCATCTGTGAAGGTATTTGACCCGGTTTCGATGGAGGAGGCAAGGCATAAGCTTGGAGATTCTGTCACCTATTGCGAAAATATCTACTTCACTGTTAAAGGTGCAGATGCTATTGCCCTAATGACGGAGTGGAAACAGTTCAGACTACCACACTGGTCCCAGATAAAACTTACAATGAGAGGAAATATTGTTGTTGACGGAAGAAACATCTACGATGCCAAAGAGCTCAAAGAGGAGGGATTTGAATGTATCCCAATAGGAAAAATTAATAAATTATGAAAAGAGTATTGGTAACCGGAGGGGCCGGCTTTATTGGCTCACACCTCTGTACTAGGCTGGTAAACGAGGGAAATGATATAATTTGCCTCGATAACTTCTTTACCGGAACCAAGAGAAACGTAATGCATCTTATTGGAAATCCAAGATTTGAACTGGTCAGGCACGATGTTATTAACCCATTTCACGCAGAGGTAGATGAGATATACAATCTAGCTTGTCCTGCATCTCCGGTCCATTATCAATACAATGCAATCAAAACGATAAAGACATCGGTTATGGGTGCTATAAATATGCTTGGGTTGGCAAAGAGAGTTAATGCAAAAATTCTTCAGGCCTCTACCAGCGAAGTATATGGAGACCCTATTTTACATCCGCAGAAGGAGAGTTACTGGGGGAATGTAAACCCAATCGGTATCAGATCTTGTTATGACGAAGGTAAAAGATGTGCCGAGTCCCTTTTTATGGACTATCACAGGCAGAATGGGGTGAAAATAAAGATAATAAGGATTTTCAATACATATGGCCCGAATATGCACCCCAACGACGGCAGGGTTGTATCAAATTTTATTGTGCAGGCTTTGAATAACAGGGATATAACACTATATGGAGATGGTAGTCAGACCAGAAGTTTTCAATATGTAGACGATCTTGTAAAGGGTATGACTAGGCTTATGGCTACCGACGATTCTGTTATTGGGCCTGTTAATGTGGGTAATCCCAACGAATTTACTATAAAGGAGCTCGCAGAAAAAGTTATAAAAATAACAGGTTCATCATCAAAATTTGTATACAGAGACCTGCCTTCTGACGATCCGAAACAGAGGCAGCCGGATATCTCCCTTGCAAAGAAAATATTGAACTGGAAGCCCGAGGTACAACTTAACGAAGGGCTTAAGTTAACTATAGATTACTTCAAAAATATAGATTTATAAGCAGATGGATATCACTAACTCAGATTTTACGATTCTTATTGTAGACGACGTTGACGCCAACGTGCTTCTTTTGAAACTTCTAATATCTAAAGCCGGATACAAAACACTTACAGCATACAATGGTAAAGAGGCTCTTGATATAATAATAAAACAGAACCCGGACCTCATCCTTTTAGACATAATGATGCCCATAATGGATGGCCACGAGGTAGCTCGTCAACTCAAGGAGATGCCGGACAAGGCCGAGATTCCAATAATTTTCCTTTCAGCACTAAATTCAACCGAAGATATTGTTCAAGGCTTCAAATTAGGTGCGGCAGACTATGTATCTAAACCCTTTAATAAAGATGAACTTCTTACCCGGATTAACCACCAAATCTCTCTAATTTACGCCAAGAGAACAATATCCAGCCAGACAGAGGAGCTCAAGCGTACAATTTTAGGAAGGGATAAGTTATATTCAGTAATAGCGCACGATTTGAGATCTCCAATTGCCTCAATCAGGATGGTGATGGAGGTTCTCATTAACGGAATTCAAAGGGAGACTCTGGACCCGGATATGTACGACCTCCTGATTATGGCAAATCGTCTTACAGACGATAGTTTTACCCTACTGGACAATCTGCTCAAATGGACAAAAAGCCAGACAGGGCGCCTCAGCACCGTATATCAGGATGATGTGGATGTTATGAATCTTGTAAGAGGGGTTGTTGAGGTTATAAGAGGGGTTGCTAAATTAAAAAACATCACAGTTAATCTTACCGGAACTACCGCCAGAATTGCCAGACTTGACATTGATATGGCAAAGACAGCCCTTAGAAATCTTCTCAGCAACGCTGTAAAATTCAGTTACGACGGATCTGAGGTAGAGGTCGTGATTAAAGAGGAGGATGATAAAGTTGTAGTAGATGTTATAGACCAGGGTGCAGGAATCAACAAAGAGAAACAGAAACTGCTCTTTAAGGCAGATACCCACTTTACAAGCTTTGGAACAGGAAATGAGGAGGGGTCCGGGTTGGGACTGCTCCTTTGCAACGAATTTGTGAAGAGAAACGGAGGGGAGCTTTGGTTCACTTCGGAGGAGGGAAAAGGCTCAGTATTTAGTTTTTATATCCCAACACCGAGTAAATAGGTAAATGGTCGCTAAGATCTGAACGTTCACTAAAATATGTTAGGGACTCCAGCTCTTTACTGTGAAATATGTAATCTATCCTCAGAAGTCCCAGTGTTCTGAAAAAAGTACCTCCCATCTGAAATCTGGCTTTTTCGAAAGCGTCACTCAGGTTATCTCCCTTCATTGCACTATAGACATAACTGTGCGGGGTATCGTTAAAGTCCCCACAAACAACAATGGGATATCTTGTAGTGTCTATTAGTGCTCTTACAACCTTAACCTGGTTTGCCCGGCGAATAAAATTCTCCTCCATCTTTTTAAATAAAGATTTCATCCCCTGTCCGTAAGTAGAGTAGAAACCGGTTGTTTGAAGGTGGTTGCAGATAAATCTCAGAGTATCTCCGTGTATGAGAATATCTGCCCACAATGCACCGTTACCGGAATTTTCAAAGTTAATTTTCTCACTACGGACTATTGGGTGCTTACTAAAAATGGCCATTCCTATACGATCTTTATCAAGGTTTATGGATGAGTAAGGGAGGCAGTCGAACTCGCCTCTAAGCTCATCTAGATTAAAATAGACTGTTGGCTCAAACTCTTGCATTGCAAGGATGTCCACCCCTTTATTTGCCATCTCCTTTGCTATTGCGGGGGCGTTTACATCTTTTTTATAACTGAAGTAGTTAACATTGAATGTAGAAACTGTTACTTTTTTGCCTGTGAAATTACTAACATCGTTATCACAGAAGCTTAGACCCACAATTGATGTGATAAACTTAAAATTTAAAGCCAACGCAAAAATCGGGATGATAGCCCAAATCTTTCTCTTTACAAGCCAGAAAACCAGCAGCGCGAAGTTAAAGAGAACAATAAGGGGGGAGAACATTACCGGAAACTGATACCACACATAAATCTCAGGATCTATCCTCTCTGCAGAGGAGATTATAAACGCGACAGCAAGAGAAATTAGCCCTATAAATACAATCCAACCGTTAAAAAAAAATTTAACTGCCTTTACTCCCATTATAGTTTTAAATTGTAACTATTAATAATTGTTGTAAAAATAGTCGTTTTATCTTCAAACTAAAACTATTATTTAACCAATGTTAATAATTTTTTTATGCTTGTTAATAATTAGCAATATGCAGGAATGCATTAAAATTTTATTATCCATACTTTTACAACTGAAAAATATTACTTTAACCAAAAGAATGCCGTGAAAAAGAAAGTATTGATTGTGGATGACAAGCCCACAATTGCAAAAGTAATACAGGTCTATATATCAGAGACTTTTGAGTGTGTCTATTTTGAGGACCCGATTCGTGCAATTGCGTGGCTTCAGGAGGGTAACCTGCCGGATCTTATTATTTCAGATATCAATATGCCAAATATGTCCGGTGTTGATTTTCTGGACTATGTAAAGAAGAATGATATTTTTAAGGCCATACCTTTCGTGATTCTATCCAGCGAGGATAGCACTTCGCAGAAGATTGCACTTTTAGAGAGAGGTGCAGATGACTATATTTCTAAACCATTTAACCCTATGGAGTTGAAAGTCCGGCTTAAAAAAATTGTATCTTGAAAGTATTCACAATATACGTGGGTAGAAGTGAGCAGATTATATACCACTTCCTATCCCTTTTAAAAAGGGATTTAGCTGTAGCTTCCGACCATCGGGAGGCAGAGAAGAAGATACTGGAGAGAGAGGAAAATTGTGCTATTATGATTCTATTCGAAAAAGGGAGCCAGGAGACTGATAATCTGCATATAGGATACCTTAAGAGTCGATTCCCAGAAGCTTATATTGTGCTGGTAACAGAAAATTTAAACAAGGACGAAATCTCTGCATACCAGAGAATGGGAATAAACGACACAATTCCTCCAACGGTAACTGAAGAGAGAGTGCGAAATGGGATAGATTTTGTGTTTCGGAATCAGGCATTGATTGTCTCTTCTTCAAAAGATATGATGCCGCTTGGGAGTTACGTTTGTCCACTATGGAAGAGAGTATTTGATATAATCTTCTCCCTTTTGGCGATAATTGTTTTATCGCCAATTTTAATTATTGTTGCCATTGCTATCTTGATAGAGAGCAGAGGACCAGTGGTTTACAAGTCGAAAAGAGTTGGGAGCAACTACATTGTTTTCGATTTTCTTAAGTTTAGGTCTATGTATAAAGATGCAGACCAAAGACTTAAGGAATTTATGAGTATGAATCAGTACAAAGAGGCAGAGCAGGAGAGCTACTATAGCTATAGTGATGAGGTTCTGATACCTGTTTCGGGAGAGGGCTCCGGAGAGAATTTCTTTGTTTCTGACGATGATGTAGTCACTGAGCTCTCCTTTTTGCGGGATAAGAACCTTAAAGACAAGAATAATTTTGTAAAATATGAGAACGACCCAAGAATTACTAAGATTGGAAAGTTTATCAGGAAATACAGCATAGACGAACTTCCCCAACTTGTAAATATCCTCAAAGGAGATATGTCAATAGTGGGAAACCGCCCTTTACCGCTCTATGAAGCGGAGAAACTAACGTTAGATCAATATATTGACAGGTTTCTGGGGCCAAGTGGCCTTACAGGTTTGTGGCAGGTAGAGAAGAGAGGTGATTCAGGAAAACTCTCACCGGAAGAGAGAAAACAGCTAGACATTTTCTATGTTAAAAACTACTCATTCTGGATGGATATCAAAATTATTTTTAAGACGTTTACAGCTTTCATTCAGAAAGAGAATGTATAATAAAGAGAATTAATGCTATGAAGAGAATATTTTTAATTGCGATACTTATACTGGGGATTAACAGGGTAAACGCTCAGAACTCCGTTGAAGAGGAGTTCCTCTCACTCACACTTCCTCCTCTAGAGACACTATTCGAAGGCATAAGAAACAGTCCAACGGTCCAGTTCTATAACTACAGAACAGAGGGAGAAGAGTTGATGCTTAAAACTGAGAGAAGGAGATGGCAGGAGTATATAAGTTTCTATGCATCATATCAGTATGGAGTAATGGCGATGAATGCATACTCCAATATAGGAATTGACTATCCGATGATATATCAATATTCCGGAAGTGCACAGATGTGGTATAGCGCAGGGGCAATGGTCAGAATTCCGCTGGACCAGCTCTTTGACAGGGGTAACAGAATAAGGAGGCAGCAGCTCAAAATTGAGGAGACACGCACAGAGAGAGAGTTATGGTACGACGAGCAAAAACTGAGACTAATTGAACTCTATACTAAAACACAGGAGATGTTGGGAAATTTAAATCAGGCAATTCAGATGTTCATACTTGCAGATGCTCAGTTTAAAATCGCAGAGAAGGAGTTTATTTTGGGAGGCAGCAATAACCCGGGAGCACTGAGTAATGCAAAGGGGCAACAGGTACAGGCCGTATTGCAGTTGGAGAGGGTCAAATCCGAACTTAATTCCGCTATCCTAAAGATGGAGGTTCTGTCTGGCACCAAAATTATGAACCGTTAGGCAAGATGCTTGCTAATAGATAGTAAGAGATTATAACTTAAAAAAGAGAGCTATGGAGATTTTATCTCAAATAATAAAAATGCTGTACCGTATAAGGTACTGGTTGATAATTATTCCATTATTGACCACTCTGATAGCAATATATCAGACACGAAATCTTGAACGGACATTTGAGGTAAATACAACCATATATACCGGGATTGCATCCGGATTTACCATTGAATCAGGCACAGAGGGAGCAAGCAGGATAGACTGGAATAGCGTTAGTAACGGAATGGACAATATTATGAGTATAATAAAGTCCAAAGCTACCCTTAGAGAGGTCTCAATGAGACTTTATGCTCAACATATGATGAAGGGAGATTCACTGGAAGACAATAACTATATTAAAGCAGAGAACTACTTAAATGTCCTTCGTATAACCCCAAAAGAGGTAAGGGCACTAATAGATAAAAGTTCGGAGCAGAAGACGATTGAAAATCTTAATAGTTACGAGAAAGCATCACCATCCAACTTTGTTTACGGACTTTTTAATTGGTATCACCCATATTACAGCTACACAGCACTTAGCAGGATTCAGGTTAGAAGAATTTTTAATAGCGATATGCTTGAGATCGCCTACTCTGCAAATGACCCCGGAGTTGCTCACAACACCCTGCTTCTGCTGTTGGAGGAGTTTGTAAAACAGTATGAATTTTTAAGATTCGGAGAGACCAACAATGTAATAGAGTACTTCAGACGAGTTCTGGCCGAGTTGGCCAAAAAGCTTAGAATGTCAGAAGACTCACTTACTCAATATTATATAGATAAAAAGGTAATAAACTACGGAGAGCAAACAAAGCAGATTACCGCCTTGGCTAGGGACTATGACCTGCTATACTACGATATTCTTCTTAAGTATACCAGTTCAAGCGAGTTGGTTAGGAATCTGGATGAGAAGATTAAGGAACAGACAAGGATGATCGAGAATAACTCTCTGTTCATAAATAAAATAACTACAATATCTACCCTTAGCGAGAAGATTGCACGACTAGAACTATTTCAGAGAGACTCAATCTCTACCTATATTCCTGTAATTGAGAAGTACAAACTGGAGCTTAAAAATGCCGAGGCAGATCTCAAGACATTTACAACAAATGATCAGGAGCTAAGGTATACAAAAGAGGGAATTGCTGTTACGTCATTTGTAGAGGAGTGGATTGTACAGCTTATTCAAAGAGAGAAATCTGCAGCAGAGCTGGTAGTTATGGAGGAGGTCAGAAGAAGCCTGGATGAACAGTATGTCTACTTCTCACCAATCGGGTCTACAATAAAAAGGATGGAGAGGGATATCGGCTTCACAGAGAACTCATACCTTTCGGTTTTGCAGAGCTTGAACACTGCTTTAATGAGGCAGAAAAACCTCGAGATGACGGCAGCAACCTTTAAGCCTATTAATCCGCCCCTGTTCCCGGTCTCTCCTATTAGAAACGCCAGGAGACTTATTGTTATCATCACATTCTTCGGAACAATAGCTTTGGTAATAGGTTACTTCATTATTCTCGAGTTCTTTGACAGAACCGTAAGAGACAGGCTCAGGGCAGAGAGAATGATTCCTGCAACTGTACTTGGAGCATTCCCGGGTAAGAGCAAGATCAGGTACAGAGGATACAACAACGAGTATATGAGAATAGCCACAAACTATATGGCCAACTCAATTGTGCCGTATCTCAATCCTAAAGAGAGACCTAACATAATCAACTTTATAAGCACAGAAGAGTTAACGGGCAAGAGCACTCTAATCTCCCAGCTGAATGAATACTGGACTGAGAGGGGACTAAGGGTAAGGCTTATCTCCTGGCACGAAAACCTGGATGATAAGACCAGAGAGTACATCCTCTCAAACAACCTTTCGGAGTTGTACGACTACGAAAATGAAGATATTATTCTGGTTGAGCACCAGTCTATAAGAAAGTCGGCAATCCCTGTTGGGCTATTAAGAGAGGCATCGCTTAATCTTGTAATCCTGAGAGCAGACAAAGTTTGGAGGGATATAGATAAAATTGCGTTTGACAGGCTTAAAGAGCAGAGCAACAACAGTCCTGTTATGCTATATTTGACAAACACCAAACGAGAAGAGTCGGAGAGTTTCCTTGGAATGTTGCCTCCATATACTAAATTTAGATCTATAGTTTATACGTTTATGCAGTTTGGCTTAACTTCTAAGTAAAGGAATTGTGGACTTAAAGAATACTATATTTGAAAATTTTAATAAGGCATTTGCGTTTGCAGTTCTAATATTTCTGGTAGCACTTTTTTTAAGGGTAACTTTAAATATCAACCATATAGTTGGACTTGCAATTTCGCTTGTCCCGCTGGGTATAATTACCCTGCTGTTGTTCATAGATAAGCCTTATTACTCTTTAATGCTCATCTTTACAGCTAACTATTTTGTTTCTGGGCTCTCTCGCTATGTGAATATTGCACCCGGAATCACTATGGATATAATAATGGTATTTACTATTATTATCATCTCTTTGCAGGTTTTTAAAAGCAAGAAGGAGATAAAGCTAAGTAACGCCCTTAATAAGTTAACTATGTTGGTGTTTATCTGGTTTCTCTTCTGTCTGTTTCAGATTTTGAACCCCGAGTCCTCCAGCCCTCTTGCCTGGGTTGTGAATGTGAGAGGGATCAGTATATATTTTCTTTTGGTTACAGCCTTGGCCTCTATTATTTTAAGAAGTTACAAGGACCTTAAAAAGATCCTTTTTATATGGGCAGTTTTTTGTCTTCTTGCTGTTTCCAAAGCACTTATGCAAAAGCTATTCGGGTTTGACTTTGCAGAAAGAATCTGGCTGGCAGAGGGAGGCGCTAATACACATATTATTCACTCAGGGATAAGGTATTTCTCATTCTTTACCGACGCAGGTAACTTTGGTTCAGGAATTGCCTTCTCTATGCTTATTTTTGCAATTACCGCATTTCAGGTAAAAGATAAGAGGTTAAGAAATTTTTATCTTTTTGTTGCCGGTGCTTGTGCATATGGGATGATAATCTCCGGAACCCGTGGCTCCCTTATTATTCCATTTTCGGGACTAACCCTATATACGCTGCTCTCAAGAAACATAAAAATAATTATTCCAACCTTTGCCTTCCTGCTTATTGGTTTCTGGTTTCTAAACTTTACATATATAGGCCACGGAAATACATACATTAGAAGGATGAGATCTGTCTTTAACCCGGACGATGCCTCCCTTCAAGTAAGGCTTCAAAATCAAAAGCTATTACGGACGGCTATGATTGGAAAGCCTCTTGGGGTAGGTATCGGTATGTCACGAGGGAACGCGGTTCTCTATACTCCTCACCCTGTCCTGTCAAAAATTCCCCAAGACTCCTGGTATGTACTGCTTTGGGTGGAGACAGGGCTTATTGGAATGGTATTTTATATTCTTATGCTTCTTTATATTATTGGAAGCGGTACCTATCTAATTCTTTTAAAACTGAAGGATCCCGAATTGAAGGGAATAATAACGGCATTTGTATGCGCGCTTTTCGGAGTGTCGCTTGCAGCATATAGCCTTGAGATATTTGGACAGTTTCCAAACTCAATACTTATATATATAGTTATGACCTTTATCTTTTTAAGTCCTGTTTACGACAAAGAGCTTGAAGATAAACGCATAACTGAAGAGAACAATAAAGTTTAACTCGCGACAAAAATATCAATATGGAATTGGGATTAATTATTGTTGACAGAGTTCTGTTTGTTTTGATGGCGATATCTGTTGCATATCTTGCACTCTTTGCTTTTTTTTCATTGTGGGGGTTAAAGAAAAAATATCCTGCAAGTACAAAGAAGTTTAATTTTTTGATTCTAATTCCTGCATACAAGGAAGACAAGGTTATTATGGAGTCGGTTAACTCAATTCTGAATCAGGAGTATCCCAAAGATAAATTTGATCTTATTGTAATTTCAGATAAGATGGAAGAGGATACAAACAGAATACTTTCCGCTCTTCCAATAACACTACTGGAACTTAATGCTCAAAATAGCTCAAAAGCATTAGCGCTAAATTATGCAATGGATAATCTTCCTAATGAGAATTACAACATTGTGGTTATTCTCGATGCCGATAATGTGGTAGAGCCAAACTTTCTTAATGAGCTCAACGACTGTTACTACTCCGGTTCTCTCGCAATGCAGGCGCACAGGATTCCAAAGAATCTGGATACAGATGTGGCAATTCTGGATGCTATCAGTGAGGAGATTAATAACTCAATCTTTAGAAGAGGGCACGTAAATATGGGGCTATCGTCTGCTCTCATCGGCTCCGGTATGGCTTTTGATTTTAAACTGTTCAGGAAAAATGTGGTACACCTGAAAACTGCAGGAGAGGATAAAGAGTTGGAAGTACTGCTTTTTAAAGAGAGAGTATTTATTGACTATCTGGATAATGTTAAGGTTTATGACCAGAAGACCCAAAAAGAGAGGGGTTTTTACAACCAGAGGAGAAGATGGGTTGCCGCACAGTTTCTCTCTTTTGCCAAAGGGGTTAAAGATATACCGGGGGCACTTTTCAGTTTGAATATAGATTACGCAGATAAAATCTTTCAATGGGCACTATTGCCAAGGATCCTAATTCTTGGTCTGATCTCGATCGTTACCTTTAGCCTAACAATCTTAAGTTGGACATATTCAATAAAATGGTGGCTCTTGCTTATCCTGCTGGTATTTACCTTTGCAATGGCAATCCCGGATTATCTGGTCACCAAGCAGAGTTTGAAATCAATAAGAAAACTGCCAATACTATTTATATTAATGTTTTTTAACCTTTTCAGAACAAGAGGAGCAACAAAGAATTTTATTCACACTCAAAAGGGGTAACCCGGACTCTTGGAAGGAGGAACTTCATACAGAACAATTTTTAAAGCCACCTCTCTGTTTGGCGGGGTTCAGGTAATTCAGGTAATCCTAAATCTAATAAGAGGGAAGGTAATTGCCGTACTACTTGGCGCTGCAGGTGTGGGGCTCAACAGCCTCTTTATTTCATCTGTTTCGATGATTAGCAACATATCGGGGCTGGGGCTCAGTTTTACAGCTGTAAGAGATATTGCAAAGGCCAAGGAGTCCGCAGATGAGCAGAGGCTATCTATAATAATAAAAGTTTTTAAAAGATGGCTTTATGCTACATCTCTTTTAGGATTCGCAGGGGTATTGATTTTTTCGCCCCTTTTGAGTCTATACACTTTTAAGAACTATGAATATACCGTTCCTTTTATGTTTCTGGCATTTATGCTTTTGTTCGGCTCTCTATCTGCAGGTAATGCCTCGCTTTTACAGGGAACCAGAAATCTTAGAAAATATGCACTATACACTGTAACCGGCTCCCTGGTAGGACTTATTATCTCAGTCCCTTTTTACTATCTTTTCGGCATAAAAGGTGTTGTTCCGGCCCTTATAGTATCTGCATTTATAACGTTTCTATTTAGCATTTACTACACTTCACAGATAGAGGTAAAGAGCGTCTCTGTGAGTTGGAAGGAGAGCTATTCACAGGGGCTGGATATGGTAAAACTGGGTGTTGCAATGATGTTCTCGGTGTCGATAGGATCTTTGGCGCACTATCTTGTGAATACATATATAAGTAATTCCGGCTCAATTGGAGATCTTGGTCTTTATCAAGCTGGTATGGCAATTACATCCCAGTCTATAGGGCTTGTTTTTACGGCAATGGCAATAGACTACTACCCCAGGTTATCTGCAATAAGCGATAATAACGAAAAGGTAAAACAGATGGTAAACCAGCAGGGTGAGATTACAATGTTGATTGCCACACCTGTTCTATTAATTCTCTCTTTAGCAGCACCTTTAGTTATCAGATTGCTATACTCAGCAGAGTTCTTACCAATAGTAGACTTCCTTAGAGTGCTTGCTTTTGGGATGATGTTTAAGGCTGCCTCATACTCAATCGGGGCAATTTCATTTGCTAAGGGAGATAAGAAGGTCTTTTTTTTCTTAGAGGGGATTTATATGAATGCAAGCATATTGTTGTTCAGCGTAATAGGATATAAAATTAACGGACTTAACGGACTCTCCTGGGCTATCTTGTTTATGAACTTTGTATATTTTATAATTATAAACCTTGTAACTAATAACCTATATAAATTCTCAATCAACAAAGCCCTGTGGGAAATACTAATAGTCAGCACATTGCTGATGTCGTTTCTATATCTGATACTTAGATCCAGTCCACTAAAATACTCTTATCCTTTAGCAATCATAATTGTAATAAATTCAATAATCTATTCCTACCTAAAAATTGACAAACTTATAGGGGTTAGAGAGCTGATTAATAAAGTTCTAAAAAGGAAATAAGGTATTATTCGTAGTTATTTGGAGAAGAGGGGGTGACTTTTAATGCGGTTTCTGATACGGATAACCTTCCAGTTAGCCCTTATAAACAGGTCAATAAAATATCTGTATGAAATCTTAAGTTTTAAAGATAGAGTTCTTGGATTTGAAATTCTTATCCACTCAGCAGGAATTAAGTCCTTCAAATTATAGTTAGTCATTTGCAAGCCAAACCATTTAATAGGCGCAATTACGATTTTTGAAGGATTCGGATTAAGCCAAGCACCCCACCAGCTGAATGATGAATTGCTTATAATGTTATGGGTGCAAAATGTTTGTAAGTAAAGGTCAACAATAGGAGGCTCGTTGATAGAGAAATAAAAATTCTTGCCAATGAATTTTTTTTTGCACCATTCAATATCGTCACTTAAAATAAGATATCTTTTGTCCTTCCCCAGATAGCTGATTGCTCTATTAAAATATGGCATTTCACAAATAGGCTGTCTCAATGGTCTATTAAGATAATCTCCTCTTCTAACGTGTAAAGAGATAATCTCCTCATTAAACAGGTGCCCGTAAGTGTTGTTTATATATGAAAGAGTTTTTTCGTCGAGTATAAAAAGTTCTTTTACATACTCTTTGTCAAAGAATTTTTCACTTTGATAATACCCGGTTAATCTTATTTTATCAAAATACTCAATTTCGCAGAATTCAAATCCGGGTTGAATATATTCAATCGAGTCTTCGGGTACCCCATCGATGAATTTTACCTTCCGAAGTATGTTAGAGCGGAATGGCTCTATATGCTCTTTTAAAGTTATTCCACCAGGCACATCAATGTTTGATAGACAGACTAAGTAGTCGCTATTATTTCTATGAGCCAGAGATGCTCCGGCTGCAATCTGGAAAAGAATATTGCCAATTCCGTCGGTAACTGTAATGTAAACCATTTTTTTTACAAATATATAAATTTTCAAATCCGTTTTTGTTTTTTGGCTCTTCAGTATTTTGTAGAATAATAGCTAAAAAAGGGTAATTTTGTAAATATTCAACAGAATTAAAAGAGTCGCAATAAACAAAAATAAAGATGAGTTGGTACATAAAATATCTGCCCATATTTGAGAAACCCTTTTCACAGGCCCGGCAGGAGGTTATAGAGGAGATTAAGTCGAACCTTAAAAGAGTTCAAAGCGATAATCCGGTTGCAACTGTGGCTATTATTGCCTTCAATGAAGAGATACGGCTTCTTAGCTGCATATGGTCTCTGAGTGAGTCGAGGTGTAAATATCCTATCGAAATTATTGGCATTGACAACAATTCAACCGATGCAACACCCGATGTTTTCAAGGCAGTTAACCTCCCATTTTTTACCGAAACCAACAAAGGGCCCGGCTATGCAAGAAATAGGGGGCTTACAGAGGCAAGGGGCAAATACTATCTTTGTATAGACTCAGATACAATGTATCCTCAAAAATATGTTGAGAAGATGATTGAAGAGCTGGAAAAACCGGGAGTTGTAGCAGTTTCTGCATCATATAGTTATGTGCCAAGCAGGGAGTATCCAAAATATTGGTTGGCAGTTTATGAGTTTATTAGAGATGTTCATCTCTTTTTGCTCTCATTTAAGAATCCTGTTTGGTGTGTAAGGGGTGCGGTTTTTGGACATTCAGTAGATCTGGCCCGTAAGATTGGCGGTTACAGGGTTCATATAACCAGGGGGGAAGATGGCTCAATGGCATATGACCTCAAGCAATTTGGCAGAATATCTTTTAAAAGAGGGTGCAAAACCAGAGCAATAACCTGCACAAAATCTATTGGTGCAGATGGTCCAATCATTAAAGCACTCCTTAAAAGAGTCTCTGAGTCGATAAAAGGTTTCAGAAGATATTTCTTCTTTACCGGAGATTCCGATGGGAAACCAATTTCAAAATAGATTATATGAAGGGACTGTTTATTCACTTTTTCGGATTAAATGAGTTTAGCGGGATTAGTAAAAAAATAACCAGCCAAATTGATTCGCTAGAGCACAACGGTATTCAGATGCAATTCTGTTATATAGATATTGACAAAGATAGAGTTCAGAGAAGAGTCTGTTCGGGCACCGAAATTGACAATTTCGGGAACGGGTTCATTTCGAAGTTCGGGAAGTGGCTCGCTTTCAAAAATCTAACCAGCTATATCATCTACAACAACATAGAGTTTGTCTATATCAGGAGCTTCTACAACACAAACCCCTTTCTTTTAAGGATGTTCTCAAAGTTAAAAAAGAGCGGCGTCAAAATTGTGATGGAGTATCCGACCTATCCTTACGATAAAGAGACTCAGAGGGAGTACTATATGTACAAACCAATCTTCTTTATCAACAGGATATTCAGAAGGTTTCTTAAAGGGAGGCTGGATAGGATAGTCACCTTTACCAACCTTGAACTTATTGATGGGGTTAAGACGATTAACATATCAAATGCAATTGATTTTTCTAGAGTTCAATTGGCAAAAAGAGTTCCGGGAGATAGTAATATTTTTAATCTCTTAGGAGTTGCCGAGGTCCACTTTTGGCACGGATATGACAGGGTTATTGCAGGTTTGGCAAACTTTTACAAAGATAGTAACAGGGAGATGGATCTTCACTTTCACATAGTTGGAGCAGGCGCTGAGGCAGATCTTGTCCAGCTTAAAGAGATCACTGCTAATCTCGGGATGGGAGAATATGTCCATTTTCACGGAAACAAACACACAGATGAGCTGGATGAATTTTTTGATATGGCAGATTTTGGTATAGCAAGTCTGGCAAGACACCGAACCGGCATAACCAAAATTAAGACCCTCAAAAACCGGGAGTATGCGGCAAGAGGAATCCCTTTTATTTACTCTGAGATTGATGAGGATTTTGAGCAGATGCCATATATTATAAAAGCCCCTGCAGATGAATCGGCAATTGATATTTATAGGATAATAGAGTTTAAAAAATCACTCAATCTAACCCCCGTGCAAATTAGAGAGAGCATAATCGGGAAGCTCTCTTGGGACGAACAGATGAAGACGGTTGTAAAAGAACTACTACATATAATAGAAACCTAAAGATTATCGCAACGACTCCTTACCTTGAAAAACATCCATCCAATGGTCACACATTTCATACATTAACTGTTCAAAAGTATACTCTGGCTTCCAATTCAGTAGTTTCCGGGCTTTTGAGGAGTCCCCTCTTAAGTAAGGCAATTCTTCCGGTCTTAAAAAAATAGGGTTTTGGTGAACATAGTCTCGATAGTCCAAACCCAGATATTTAAAAACAACATCACACATTTCTCGAACGGAATGCGTCTCCATTGTAGAGACAATAAAATCTTCAGGTTCTGAGTGATTTACAATCAGATGCATAGCTTTTACATAATCTTTCGAATGTCCCCAGTCTCTATAAGAATCCATATTGCCTAATTCTAAACGATCTTCTAACCCAAGTTTTATCCTGCAAGCTTCCTTTACAACCTTATTTGTTACAAAATTACTTCCTCTTCTAGGGGATTCATGATTAAATAAAATTCCATTGCAAGCATGCATATTATAAGCACGTCTATAGTGCCTTACAATATTATATCCGAACACTTTTGCACAACCATAAGGTGATGTTGGATTCATAATTGTTGATTCTCTCTGAAAAGCATCTGATTCTACAGACAAACCGAACATCTCAGAAGAGGATGCCTGATAAAATTTTACATCAGGAACGATTCTTCTGCAAGCGTCAATTAGATTAATAACCCCGATTGCATTAGTTTGAACTGTAAATTGAGGTATGTCAAAGCTTATTCTAACGTGGCTTTGTGCTGCCAAATTGTAGACTTCATCGGGCTTTATTTGCATCAACAGTTTTTCGATAGAGGTTTGATCTAGCAAATCTGCATAATATGTATGAATTTTACTTTCAACTTTACCAAGCCTGTAAGATTGGTTTTCAGGGACGGAGTTTCTACGTATAGTGCCGTGAACGTCGTATCCTAAATTTAAAAGATGTTCTGCAAGATAGCTACCATCTTGACCGTTTATACCAGTAATAAATGCCTTTTTCATAGTTTTTAAATTATCCTTTTTATTTTATTAAATAATTGGCAATAAGGTTTTTAAATGTGGTGTTGTAACAGTGTTTCGTCTTCTGCTTAAGTCATTAGTGCAAGCATCAAATGGATATATTTAATGCTTTGCAGATAGAGCGTTTTTATATAAAAATTTTATCAAGAAGCTGTCCTAAATAAGGTCCCGTTTTGCACTCATACACTAAAGTATCATCGTCTAAAATATGGTAATTGTGTCCTCCATAAAAAGTTATTGAACAATCCCCGGCATATAAAATGGGTTCAGAAAGAATATTATCATCCAAATCATAAAAAATGCATTTTACGCTTCCCTTAATAACAATCCAAGACTCTTGGGTAATATTGGTAATCTTATCATAATTAATATGTTTGTGTGGTCTAAAAGTAGTATCTTTTTGCATTTTAATACAAGCCAATTGTAAAAACTCATCATCCGGAGTAATGTTTATTCGCCCATTTGTGTCAGCGGATCTGTAAACTATATGCATAAGTTTACCATCTTTTACCTTTGAATAAATTTTTTCCATATGTGTATATGTTATTAATTATTATATACTAGTGATGCGTTAAGCGACGCATCTACGCTTGTAACTTATTAATATTATATAATTTATATCAGTTCTTTGA
>CAYGOE010000018.1:0-31167 GCA_964351405.1 uncultured Muribaculaceae bacterium
CTTCTCAGAAGATTTGGACTTTGATTGTAAAGAGCTTTCTAAAGAGGAGTTTATAGAGATGTCAAATGGGGTTATTCTGTTTCTTAAGCGCTCCGGAATACGAGTTGAATCTAAGGAGAGTAACAACCCCAAATTAAGAGCATTCAGATGTAATATCCATTTCCCTGAATTACTTTTTGATTTGGGGCTGAGTGGTCACAAAGAGGAGCGATTTCTTATTAAAATAGAGAGCCAGGATCAAGGGATAAAATACAATAGACAAATGATAAACATCAAAGGGTGTGGATACTTCTTTCCGTTTCCTTCCCCTTCGGATGGTGTACTTTGCAGTATGAAAATTTCTGCTATGTTATCCCGCGCTAAGGGACGTGATTTCTACGACCTTATGTTTCTTCTCTCTCAAACCTCCCCGGATTACGATTTTTTATCTGCAAGATGTGGGATAAACAACCTTAAGGAGCTTAAAACAGCCATCCAAAATCTGCTTAACACTATAGATTTAAAGAAAAAACAGAGAGATTTTGAGCATCTGCTATTCAATAAAATCAATAGTGAAAAGATCTTACGGTTTGGCGATTTTATTAACTCCTTAAAGTAGCATTCATATTATTGTTCCCTATTTCTTGAAATCCAGGATCTCACCGGCCCTTCTCTCCATCTCAATGAGGTGAGTTTTTGTCCTCTTATCGTTTGTCCCTTTGATTGCTTTTGAGATGTCAGATTTTAGAGACTTGACGTGTGCCCTTACGGTACTTGTAACATCTACATAGTCCGGGTGGGCCTGAGAGAATGCAGCATCCAAAACATCCATTATGCTGGTAGGTGCTTTTGCCTGACCCGGGTTGAGGATGTTGTTAAGTTTGCTCATATGTATCTGCTGCAGTTGTCTGCGATAGATGTCAATAGGATCTCTCCTGTTAAGTTCACCCCAGATCCCTCTCTTGATATCATCCAAGAACTCAATCAATGGGTAGTAATCTCTATTTCCGGCATATATCTCGGCCTGTACCAAACGGTCCAGCTTGCCTCTTTTTAGGATGTTCTCAAGAACAGGCTCCTGAATAGACTCTATGATTTTCAACCCTATAACGCCTGTTTTCTCAAATATCTCGGGGTTTAAAATCCAAACAGGCGTTTTAAAGACATACTCATTCAAGTGCATTATTGCCTCTTTTTGTCTGGTTCTGGTCTCTGCCTCAAAGACCGCTCCCGGCTGCTCTACACTCTTTGGATTCATTAAAACACCCGCTATTCTCGCTGCCACGTGCCCGTTATATCGTTTAAACTGGGTTACTACCTCTGTATACATTGTGTTCAAGGACTGATAGTTCTCATTGGGAACAGTTGTCCACTCTATAAGATTTGAGACAACTCTCTTAAGATTCATAATCCCATATATACTCCCCTTGATAGGATCGTCACCTATCTGCTCTGCCGTGTTCCTTGGATCGTTTCTATAGAACTCACCCTCCCCGAACTGCAGGCGAGGATCTTTTGTACTCTCAATTATCCACGAATTGATAAACGCCTTCTCCTGCTCAGGTCCATCAAATTGATAGAATCTCCTGTAACCCCAGTTGATTGCCCACGCATCATAAATACCTATCCTTGGGAATATCCCCGCAGCAGTTATATTATCTTCCGGTTGAGCAACATAGTTGAAACGAGCGTAGTCCATAATAGACGGGGTGTGCCCGTTTGCCTCAACCCAAGCCTTGCTTCTTAGACTATCTACAGGAACCGTTGAGCTTGAACCGAAATTATGACGTAAGCCAAGTGTATGGCCAACTTCGTGTGAAGAGACAAATCTAATCAACTCACCCATAAGCTCGTCATCAAATAACATCTTTCTAGCACGAGCATCCAGAGGCCCTGCCTGGATCATATACCAGTTGCGAACCAAAGACATAACATTATGGAACCAGTTTACGTGACTCTCAATAATCTCCCCGCTTCTTGGGTCGGCAATACTCGGGCCGCTCGCATTTGCAGTTGTAGATGCTTTATAGACAATGGCAGAGTGGCGGGCGTCCAGCAGACTCCACTCCGGATTCTCCTCCTTTGTAGGGGCCCTCTTACCAAAGATTGCATTTTTGAAACCTGCCTTCTCAAAGACACCCTGCCAATCGTTTACCCCCTGAATAAGATATGGAATCCATTTCTCCGGCGTTGCAGGATCTATATAGAAGACAATCGGCTTTGCCGGCTCTACCAACTCTCCACGTTTGTATCTCTCAATATCCTCTTTCTTTGGTTCTAGACGAAAACGTTTGATAAGAGAAACCTGCTCTACTCCCT
The DNA here is from genome assembly GCA_964351405.1 of uncultured Muribaculaceae bacterium. Classification (GTDB taxonomy): domain Bacteria; phylum Bacteroidota; class Bacteroidia; order Bacteroidales; family UBA932; genus Bact-08. The sequence goes on from CAYGOE010000018.1 coordinate 2,299, forward strand.
GCGGATTAAGATCATAATCTGTATACCCGATTGTAAAATAGCCTGTTCTGTTATCGGCATATCTCCCTTGCATAGGCACTTTAGGAAGCAACACCATAGAGCTGTTAAGCTCAACAGTAAAGCTACCTCCACCGGAGCCGCCACCTCCCGGAGAGGGTGTCTTTGCAAATGTCTTTACTGCAGTAACCTCAATATTTATTGGGAACGAAGTTACACCTGTAACATAAGATTTATCTGCTTGTAGCGCTCCCAGCTTCGCACTGCTTTTATCACCGGTTGAGAGATATAGAATCTCATTATCTCCGGCTATAAAGTCTGTGAAATCTATGATACTGCCTGTAGAGTCTTTTGAAAAAGCCTTTATGTCAAAAGCAGCAGAGATAGGGAAAATATTGGATTTACTCACTGCCGTAAACATAGAAGATGTTGAATCTTTTACCGCCTGAGAGTGTGATACAGTCCTTATAAAAATCTTATTATTAGGCCCGTTCTCAAACATTATAACCTTTTCATCTATAAGGTCTCCCGGGTTGCTCAGAGCGCCTCCCTGGCCACCGGCCTGAGTTCTGGAGACCCTGTTCACCACAAGTATATGTCTCTTTAACAGAGAGTCGGGAATTTCGTAAAAGTATTTTTCACCAACTTTATGGACGTTAAACATCCCTTTGTCGGTTACAGCTTTTGAGGTGATAATCTCTGAGTAAGCCTTTGGCTGAGAAGGGGCTCCCTTGACTGCATCTAATGCGGGTTTTGGAACCTCACCTGCGCTATTTACCTGAGCGTAGATTATACTTACAGAGCAAAAGAGTAGCAGAGTAATTGAAAGTTTCTTTAAATGTAATTTCATTTTTTTAAGGTTAATTAATTTGGGCGACATATGAATTTTATGGCTGTTATTGGGGAAGAATTTTGTCCAGCACTTTGTGCAGCTCCTCCCCTTTAAGATTCCTGGCGATGATTTTACCTTGCGGGTCAATCAGGAAATTCTGTGGAATATTTGTTATCCCGTATAGTTTTGCAACCTCATTCTCCTTTCGGTTAAGGTCACTCACATTTGTCCATATAAGACCATCTTTTCTAATTGCAGATGTCCAATCCTTAAATTTTCCCGGCTCGTCGAGAGAGACTCCAAGGATAGTAAAGTTTCTATCTTTAAATGCATTATAGGCTTTTACCAGGTTTGGATTCTCCTTACGGCAGGGGGCACACCAGCTTGCCCAAAAGTCCAGAAGCAAGTACTTCCCTCTAAAAGAGTTAAGAGTTACAGGGTTACCCAGTGTGTCATTTTGTGTAAAATTATGAGCATAAGAGCCTAACGCGACCCTCTTGGCTATCTCTATTTTATCTTTATATAGAACTCCGGATGGCGAGTTCCTAACCGACTCCGGAAATGAGAGAAAGATTGACTCTATTTTATGAGAATCAAAATCATACCCTGCATACTGTTGCAGTATAGAGAGAGCAATAGGAGATGCCGGGTTATTCACAAGATATGGCAAAAGCACACTATCTTTCATTTGCCTCTCCACTGCAGGAAAACGGGCTCCTACAACTCTGGCATTTTCTGTATCTCCTTTAATCATCATCTTTGAAGCCTGCGCTACAATCTCCTGCATTTTAACGGAGTATGGCAGAGTCCTTTTCTTTAGCTCCAGTGATTCCAGATGAGATTTTGAACCGGAAACCACTGCGAATTTTACCGAATCTTGAATATCAATATAGATATTGCCCGGCTCAATGTAAAGCTGGGTAATCTCCCTGTCTCCCCTCTTCTGCTCCGGTTGAGCTTTGAAAAGCACAATAAGTGTTGCCGAGGTTACTTCGTTAAGCTTATGTACAAAGCGAAACTCGCCATTGTTAAGCTTAGAGCTGTCAGCTACATTAACCACTCCTGTAGAGTAGTTTAATAGCACAATCTGCACAACTCTGTCGCTCTTAATTCTCCCCTCTATCTTAACCTCCTGAGATAGAAGAGAAGAAGAGAGAGCAACAGATATGCAGATTGTAAAAAAGCGCTTTAGGTATCCCCTCATCTGTTACTGATTATCCTTCATCTCCGGGTTATCTCTTAAGATTCTTCCCGGGATTCTTAGTGTAAGTCTCTCCGGCCTTAACGGGTAGTTTTGAGATGTCCCGTCGGCAAAGTGGAGGGTGTGAGTGTATGTTGTAGAGCTAAACAGCGGGTCTACAGAGAGGCGTCTCATATCAAACCAACGTAAACCGGCGAATGCGTACTCTCTTAACCTCTCATCAATAACAAACCGAATCATTTGAGTTTGAGTCATCCCTGCCGGAACAGCAGCACTCGAAACCGGCATCCTTCTTTGTCTGAGATATAAAAGATCTTCCTCTGCACTACTTGCCCCATAAAGGGTATTGGCCCTTGCCCTGCACTCTGCCCTCATAAGGTATATCTCAGGAATATTCATTCCCGTTGGCTGAATAAGTGGCCAAAGTCTTCTCAATGCACCTGCCGGGTAGGTGAGAGTTAAAGTGTTATAACATTTCCGCCTATGATCTGTAGCTGAGTATAGTGCAGCAACCGCAGGACTAAGAACAAAATAGCTGTTTCCGGAGCTATTGTAGCTATTTATGTCCTGCCTGCTGTATATGCTCTCAAGATTATTGGGCAGAGTTATGATTGAAGGACCACTTGTGGCCATACTTGCAGAGAAGAGAGCTCCTCCGGCAAACATCTCAATATTGTAGTCATAGATTTTTGTAATAAGTCCTGTGTTGCCGTTAATGTTTGTGATTGCTCCGTTCAGGTATGGCAATGCATCGGAAAATTTACCCATTGAGAGATAGACCTTGCCCAGAAGAGCCTGCGCCACAGCCTGAGTCGCTCTGTAACGAGAGGTGATTATTGTTGGCAAAACCGGAATTGCAGCCTTAAGATCTTCAATCATAAAATCGTAATGCTGCTGTAGTGTAGCTCGCACATAAGTTCTGTTGATATCTGCATCTTTTATAATGGCAAAACCCTCATCGGTATTTGCTGTTGCCGCACTATAGGGTTTAGTGAAAAGAGTGGTAAAGTGCATATATATCCAGGCCCTTGCTGTTAAAGCTTCGGCTTGAATAACTCTCTTCTCAGCATCTGTTCCCCCAGATGAGTCCATCACCTCGTTGATAATCTTGTTACACAGATACAGCAATTTTGTTAGCGTAGTAATTTGAGTCGGCTCCGCCTCCGGTTCATAGAGATCATCTTCATAGCGGAACAGTCGTTGATCAAAGGTAGGTCTGGCTCCAAAGAGCGGGTCTCTTGCAATAACCTCATCTCCCAAAACGGTATAGATAGGTGCCAAACTAAAATTGGTAAAGTTGCTTGAATTCAAGATCTTATCATAGTCCGCTGTCTTCTCTGCAATTAACCTTCCCTTTGGGACCACTTCCAGAAACTCCTTGTTGCACGAGCCCAAAACCATTAACATAGTAAACAGGACCGGCAAATATATTTTATACTTAAGTATATATTTCATCTCAATTATTGTTAGAGGTTAGAATTTAATATTTACACCAATGGTTACCGCTCCCTGCCCTACAGGCAATCTTCTCTCCATTGTATAATTTATATCTGTAATCTGATACTCCGGATCCAACCCAAACTTATTGGCTTTCCACAACATTAGGTTGGCAACCTGAATTCGAAAACGGACATCATCCATCTTTATGACCCTTAGCAGAGACTTAGGCAGTGCATAAGATAGAGTTATATCTCTCATCTTAATATAGGAGGCATCATATACATTGTTGCTACCAAAAACGTAATATGCAGTATTTCTCCTGGTTGTATTGGTTGTCAAGTATGCCGGCACATCTGTAATAAGCTCGTCACCCGGTTTTTTCCATCTGTCAAGAATCTCTGCATTAACATTTCCCGATTGCAGTGCCGGCGTTGAGCCTTGTGAAAATGAAACCTTCAAAGGTGTCAACCTGCCCCCATTTAGGTGTTGCAGTGCATCTCTCCTACCGTAATGCCCCATATTAAATATGATACTGGAAGAGAGGTTGAAGTTTTTGTACCGGAAGAAATTAAGTAAGGCTCCGTTCCAAACCGGCTGGAAGCTTCCCATAAACTTTGCCCCATCTACAGAGAGTCCGGATGTTAGAGAGGCCTTGTAAAGAGTGCCATCCGGCAGAAATATCTGCGGATCTCCCATATTGTCCAGCCCTGCCCAGTTGTATGCAAAGATTGAGAGTGCAGGATACCCTTCGTAATATTTTGTCTGCTGAACCAACCTGGAGAGGTCCGAAACAGCTGTAACCTGTTGAAGTCTTGTTATCTTATTAACATTGTAGGCAAGGTTTAGTGTTGTATTCCAGGAGAAATCCTTGGTTACAAAATTTACTGTATTAAGCGAGAGTTCTACCCCCCTGTTGTACATATCTCCAAAATTCCCGACAATATTGGCCGGCCCTGTTAATAGATTTGTAGGTAGCTGACCAATCATATCGGTTGTATTTCTCTGGTAAACATCAATAGTACCGTATATCCTTCTTTTCAGTACTCCAAAGTCTACTCCAACGTTTATATTCTCTGTTCTCTCCCAGGAGAGCGCTCTGTTTGCATAGGTAGACAGGTTTAAACCCGGGCCGGGTGCAAATGTAGTTGTTGTTGGGGTGAGCACATCGTAAGAGGTGGCAGTTCCCGGTGTGGGAGCGTTACCTGTGATACCGTATGTTACTCTTAAATCCAGATTATTAATCCATCCTATGTTTGTAATGAAATCCTCTTTCCCAATCTGCCACTTAGCACCCATACTCCATACAGGCCTTTTTTGAGCGGACTTATCTGTCCCGAAAAGGTTAGACTCATCTCTTCTCCAACTGCCGTTTACTGTATATTTTGAGTTGTATGTGTAGCCCCCTGTTGCATAGAAGGAGGTTACCCTTGTGAGAGACTCACTCTCTGTATACATCGGGCTAGTAAACAGACTTCTGTTGCTGGTATTACGTGCAGCAACAGGAGAAGATACTCCTGTAGTAGAAAGGGCTTTATAATCTATATTTTGATAGGTCATCAATATAGGATCATAGCCATAAACTGTTGAGCTGCTTGTGTTGTAAAACCTCTCCTGAGCCTCTTGTCCCATAAGCAGGATAACCTGATGCTTCATATCTTTGAAAGATTTGTCAAAAACAAACTGGTTTCTAACAGTCCACTGCCTTTGAGTAGTATTTGAGACATTGAATTGACCTCCGGTGTTAGGCATATTGTAGGTTGGTATTGTAATTGGTGCAACAGCTGCCTGTGTAAACTGCACAAGAGTACCTCTTACAAGGAAGCTGCTCTCATCATCGAACATAGTAGACTTATTACTCCCTTTAATATAACCATAAGTCCCTTCGAACTTCAATCCCTCTAAAATATTCACAGATACTCCGGCTGTTACCCTTGCAAGTATCCCGTCACTTTTTGAATTACCCCTTTCGAACTCATCGACAGGGCTGTAATTAAGGTTTATTTTACTCTGATCTTCAAATGTCCTTTTAAGTTCGGGCGTTATAACATACGAGAGATAAGATAGATCTATAGATTTACCGTTTGCATCTTTAAACAACTGATAGGGCAGAAACCTGTTATCTATGGAGATAGGCCTTTTACTGCTGGAGGTGTTGTTTGCAAGATCTGTAATCATAAATAACTTGACCCAACTGTTGAGAGTTAAATCCTGCCGAAAGTTCAGGGAGAATTGAGTGTTTTTCTCACCCGGAGTGCTGCTTTGGTTATTGGTATGAGATAAGGAGGCGTAGAAGCTATAAGATTTTGTACCACCGCTCAGTGAGACGGTTTGGTTCAAAACGGCCTGGTTTCTGTAAAAGAGATCTCCTATCTGCGCGCTATTGTTGATAGAGGAGAGGCTGTCCAGTTTAGCATCTGCCTGTGAGGCTGTAATTATCCCGCGATTCTGGTCATAAAGAATCCTTTCGTGTGGAGCCAGAATAGCTCCTGAGGTTGCGCTGGTAAATGAAGATGCATTTGCCCAGGTATTTACAAGTGGATCAAAAATCTCTCTCGCTGTCCTGATAAAATCTGCACTGGACATTGTAGGAAAGTAGTTGTAGTTTGGCTTACCCTGCATATTTAGGAATGCATCATAATGAACTTTGACTTTATCATTTTGCAAGCCACGCTTGGTTGTTACAACAATGACTCCATTTGCTGCTCTTGACCCCCAGATAGAGGAGGCAGTTGCATCTTTTAGAACTGTGATGTTCTCTACATCGTTTGCATTAAGAGATGAAATGTCGTCAAGAATTATTCCGTTTACCACATAGAGTGGTGCCCTGTCCGACTGAACAGAGCCTATCCCGCGAATAATATACTGATTCGCACTTCCCTCTCCGGTTAACATCCTGTTTGTTGAAGATGGCTGAGAACCTGATGCAAGGTTTATTGCGAAACCGGGAACCAACCCCTCAAGACGCTGTAGTACACTGGTACTGCTGGAGCGGTCCTCGATAATGGTTATGTTGGGCTTTGAGTATGCGCCGGAGCTCCTGTCCTTTGAGATTGTCTGGTACCCTGTAACAATGAGCTCACTAAGCACATTCTGCTGATCATTCAATGTTATGAGCAGATCTCTTTGCTTACCAACCATAACTTCAAACGGTGCATATCCAATATATGAGAATAGCAGAATTGAACTCTCAGATGGGACTTTAATGGAAAAACTTCCATCCTGCTTTGAGAATATCCCCACTCTGGTCCCCTCGATAAGGATTGTTGCTCCTACAAGAGGCTCACCCTTATTGTCAAGAACCTTACCGGAGACAGTTATCTCCTGCGCTTTGGGGGTTTGACCGGAACCCTGCCCTGCAGAGCCCGACCTCTCGGAGACAAACTCTTTAGGGGAGAGGGTAATCTGTTTCTCAACAATCTTGAAAACTATGTCCGTACCGGATAGTAGTCTGTTTAAGAAAGAGGCGATCTCCTCTTTTGAAGCAATTATGGTAACCCTCTTATTTACATTTATCAATGTATTGTTATAGATAAAAGTGTAGGGAGTCTGTTTTTGCACCTCCTTAAGCACCTCTACCAGTGGGGTATCCTTTACGTTTACCGTTACACTCTGCGCCTGAACTGTTTCTATTTGAAACTGAGAGAACAACAGGAACATAAACAAGACAACAGAGAGCTTGCTGCCGGATCTTTTCTTTTGTTCAGTCATAATTTTTTTGTGTTTAAGTTGTGCTTAAAGTACACAGAAAAATATATCAACCCTGAAAAACTTTAACTACTTGATGAAAAGAGTCACGCTATTATCGTTAATAATTGAGCCGATATTTGAGGTTATTTCGAACAGACGCAAAACCTGAGTTATAGACTCAGATTTAAAATGCGCTGTAATAGAGTATTTTAGCAATTTTGGATTGGTTGTTGTGATTGTCACGCCGTACCATCTCTCCATCCTTTTAATAACCTCCTCCATAGATACATTGTCGAAAATAAGGAATCCATCCTTCCAGGCTGTGTTTGTAAAGACATCTGCAGCACCCCTGCTCCCCCCAACTTTTATATCATCCGGGATAATCACCTCTTCCATAGTTTTAACGGCAATCTCCTGCTTGTTGCTTTCGCGAATAAGGGTTACCTCTCCCGAAACCAGTGTCAGTTTCAACTCTTTGTCGTTGTCGTATGAGGTGAGGTTAAACTCGGTTCCGGTAACCTTTGCTGTGATCCCTTTTGAGGTCTTAACATACATCGGCCAACTCCTGTTGGTCTCAATTGAGAAGTAACCCTCTCCATTAAGTTCTATTATCCTTGCTGTTGAGTCAAACACACTTGGACATTTAAGGGTGCTCTTGCTGTTTAGCCACACTTTACTCCCATCCGGCAAATTCACTAGCCCCTTTACTCCGGGGTTAACAGTGTATAGAAGAGTGATTTGATTCTGTTCCGGGATGGTATCTTTAATGACCACTGCAGAGAGCAGGGCTGAGTCTACTTTGCTCTTAAAGTCGAAATACTGGTAGAGAGAGAAGAGAAGCAGGGGGATAAAGAGAACAGCAGCTATCCTCACCAGATATTGCAATGGAGTTATCTTGGCGCTTATCTTTTTACGGAAAGCTTTAACCTCATCCGGATGTGCGTCGTTTTGGGGCAGATTATTGAAAAGCCAATCTGCTTTGAATGAAAGATAATAATTTTCATTCTCCTTGCTCTCGCCAATCCAGTCAAGCATCTCCCTCTTCTCTTGCGGAGATACATTTCCCTTAATGAAGTTAATTATCTTCTTATCGTCCATACCAGTTTAAAATAATCACATTTAATATACACAGAATTACATTTTGTCCCTTAAAAAATACTCAAGTAGCCCTTTAATTTCCTCCGGAAAACTTTGAGAGCAACAGATATTTGGTACTCTACAGATTTTACCGTTGTTCCACTTTTTAGTGCAATCTCTTCATAGGAGAGCCCCTCTTTCCTGCTCATTATAAAAGTCTTGCGAATCTTCTCGGGCAACAGCGCATAGGTTCTCTCAATGAGTTTCTCCAGCTCGAGAGAGTCTATTCTTGACTCAATATAGTTACTCTCCAGAGTTATGATATGCAAATTAATGAGCCTCTTCTCCTGAGGATCCGAAACTGCATACAACTTGTTTCTCAGCATATTAAGCGATTTGTTCCTCGCAATAATAAACAGATATGACCTTACATTCATCTGTGGGTTTAAGCTCTCCCGCGAGTTCCATAACGAGATAAAGCTCTCCTGAGCAACATCCTTAGATAGGTTATAATCTTTAAGAAACTGATTTACAAAAAAGACAAGCTTGTTATACTCCAGTTTGAAAAACATCTCGAAAACGTTTTCGTCACCGGCCCGTATAGCCTCGATAATCTTTTCCCGGAGCAGATCTGCCATCCCGTTGTAAATTTTATCAAATATAGTTATTCTGCCAATATAAAAAATTGTAAATTTATAGAGTATTTACACTCAAGCTATGAAAACAATTAATAGAGCCGGGCGTATTCTCGCCGGCGTTTTTGTGCTGATATCTGCCTTATTATCAAATCATACCCTCCAGGCACAGGGAAACGACTTTGTATATAAAAGAGGGGAGAGACCACCGGAGTGGTACTACCAAAACAGGGCCCCGTACGAATTTATGAAGCAGACATTTTTTCGTGTTTACGGGAGCGACCAGGAGGGGTGGCCCCACTTTGTGAGGGAGGCTATCAACCTGGATGTCAAATATAGAGAGTATGAAAAGGCAAATGGAAAGCCCGATTACAATCTTGTTAACCAATTTTTCCTGGAGAACGACCCGGTTCTTAAAGAGAACCCCAAGGTAAAGTACAAAGAGTACCGCAATTTCTATGAATCTGTTCTGAGGAACTACTACACAATTTTTTGTTTCCGATACCCTAAAACAGACCCCGATGGCAAGGTGCTCCCTCCAAAATCTAATACCAGCGAGTGGGTTAGATATGCACTCAAGGTGACAGACTATGTCTTTTTTGACGATAAGAATATTAGCGCCTCCTACCATACTGCTGCAGAAAAGGAGGGGATGCTGCCGGTTGTTCTCTATATGTTTGCATTTCAATGCCCTCCCGTGATGCTGGAGTGGTATTTTCGGGAGGTCTTTCCCGCTATTGACCATCTGTTTAAGGCAGAGAGCGTAGCAGATAAACAGAAGATATTTGAATCTGTCTATGCCCACATAAGCCTGCTGCTGGAAAAGATGGACAGTGAGAGGGCAGATGTCTGGAGCAATCCATTTAGTTTGTTTCTTCAATACTTTGACTACAAATCCTTTCAGGATGTGCCCGTTTTCTTTAGATCTGGAAGTTTCAGAGAGATTATTTACAACTACAATACCTTTAAACGAGACAGTACCTATGCAGCTATCTTCAATAATCACTTTGCCGAGCTGCTCAAAGGGCTCTCTTACACCGTACCTTGTGAGATCTACTATCATCATATCCACCAAAAACCAGCCCAGCTTACCTTTGTGCAAGACGAGAGAGGTAGAGTAAATTTTATGCTCTATATGGACAGAAGCATCCCCACAAACCCTTTCCTGGAAAGACACAACTACAGATATCCAAAATCTTTGAATGCCGGGAGCAGCATAGGAGAAGCTATAAAACGGACAAATACAAAACTAGAGTACCTTGAGGCGCACGAAGGGTTTGACATCTTTAAGGGCTTTAATAACGACAACGACGGGAAGGTAAACACATCGGACTACCTACTTGTTGCCTCCCTTAACCAGAGCGGGTTTGATCAGGCGATTACTGCATCTGTAAACACCTTTTGGGAGACAACCAATGATATCTATTTTGCATCGGAAGAGGTAAAAATCTCTATTAAATACCCCCCTACACTTGAAGCGGACCTTAGGAGAGCGATTCTACAGGCGTTAAAACTCACTACCGACCACTTTTACAGGCTCAGGAATATTGTTCCCGAGATATATGGGATGAAGTACCAAAAAGCAGTCAGCTACAAATATGTTCTTACGGCAGAGAAGAGCTCAAAAGATGTTCCTCCCGACGGAAAAAGTGAGGTTGATATAGCTGCCCTTCTCTACAGATATAACCTTAATACAGAGGAGAAAAGAGAGCCTCTGGCAGGGTTGCCTGTAGATTTTGAGATAGTAGAGTCCAAAGGGTATCGAGGGGGCTCCCTATCTGCAACAAGCGCTCTCACCGATAATAACGGCAGGGTATCTGTAAAGTATACCCCTCCTACCACAGAGAGCCTAAAGAGTGCAGATAAAATGGCACGATTTGCAGCCACCATAAAAATCACCAACAAAGAGCACAACATAGAAGATCTTGTTTATGTGACCTTTACAAAAGACAAAGGAAAGACAGAGGCCTACCCTGCTGCCGGTATTATTTCAGACCACGCTATTGTTCCACCAGACAAACGCTACCCCGCACTTATCAAATTCCGGTACGAAGGGGACAATTTAGAGCCACGCCCGGGAGAGAAGATAACATTTACACTCCCCGGCAAACCGGAATACGCCACACTTAGAGCAATCGGTGACGGATCTGCAACAGGACAATCTGCAACAGGACATACAATTACAGCCGTAACAGACAATAACGGCTACGCAATGGTACAATATCTGTACACCGCCGAAACCAAACCCGAAAAACCGATCACAGACATAATAGAGATAGACTCTCCAAACTCTGCAATTCCATTTACCGCCAAAGTATCTGTGGGGATGAACATTATTTTTGAAACAGTTGAAAATGGATACGAAGGAAAGGGGGTAATCAACGCCGGAGAGCTCATCCCATTGAGGGTGAAGATAAAGGACGCCTGGAACCCAGCTCTGGATCTTATGCAGATTATGGATTACTGGGGCGCAGGAGCTCTTGAGGGCGATACCCCATTAAGGATAAAATTAGAGGTAGAGAGGCTGGGCAGCGTTCCGGACTATCTTCTGGACCACCTTCAAATAGAGCGCTACCCAATTGAGCAGCCATTTAAGGAGAGTATGAGGGTACGCACATTTGCAGGAAAGGATGAGGCAGATAAGGGTCAGATGAATATGTTGTGGATGTCACAGGCATCTGCCCTCAACTACCAGGGATACCCTTGTATCAGACCACAGATAGCCGGGACCAGCTACTACGAAGTGAGAGTCACACTAATAGACAACAATGGAGAGTCCGTATTCCCGGTAAACCATCCGGCTTCAAAAGCATTTCTAACCATAACAACCGGAGTGGATGCCGACCTATTCAAGATCTTCATCAACCTGAACCCTTTTGGGCCTCACAGCACATATACCAAGGCACTTAGAGAGGCTCTCGGGTACAAATACGGAACAGTGGTCTCTATAGTGGACGCTCTGGATGCAATAAACAGAGGCGACACAGAGGGGCTCTACAAACTTCTCTTCTCGGAGATAAAGGGGGCACTTCTGGACCAGACCAAGAATATTGGCAATGTAACTGAAGAGATGGTAGACGCCTACTCAAATATCGCTTTTGCAGAGAAGATTCTGTATGACATTATGCAAGACGAAACCGGGCCTATCGCAAGAGCAGACGAGGTCATCTTCAACCAACTGAAAGGTGTCTTCAACTCCAACCCCGGGCGGATAGTCATATTAAAGGGCGACGGCAAACAGCGGCTTCTGGTAGAAGAGAGAGCGGGTGCCAATCCAAATGAGGCAGATAAGCCTAAGCAAGAAACTGACCCCAAACAGGCAGCAAATCAGAATCAGACAACAGAGCAAAAATCTGCACAGAGCTCAAAATTCAAAATAGCTATCTCCGGATTTGAAGGTCTCAAAAAAGCTGCAGGAGAGGCAGTGCGACTTATAAAAGGGGCATCTGAGGTACCTGCAAGGGAGCGTGAGTTTATCTCCGACAAAAAGCTAAACACAGTCTCCTACAAAAATGGCAACACCACCATCTACCTCATCCCTGTCAACTACGACGCCAGAGGCGAGAATCACACCTATTTTAAAATCTATTGATTTAGAACCTGTACCCAAATTTAAGCGAGAGCCCGTGATAGCCATCCTAAACCAGAAAACCCGGGGAAAGATATCAAATGGGTTTTTTATCTAAACATAGTTTTATATCTTCGCACCCTCAATTAACCATAAAGGGAGAGATGCAGGAGTGGTTTAACTGGCTCGCCTGGAAAGCGAGTATACCCCACAAGGGTATCGGGGGTTCGAATCCCCCTCTCTCCGCCAAAGAAGAAAAAGCCGGGCAAAGCCCGGTTTTTTGTTTCTCCTCCGAAGACCGAAAGCCCGCTTTCGAGGCTGAGAGAAGAAAAACAAAAAAACTTATGCACAGCATAAGGCTTTTTTTTGCTTTGAAGCACCCCCCACAGGGATCACCGAACGAAGTGAGGTAATCCCCCCTGGGATCACTGAGCGAAGCGAAGTAATCCCGAATTAACCCAAGATAGCTTTATACGGCTATAGCCGTGGCTTTTTCTTCTTTGAAGCACCCCCCTCAGGGATCACTGAGCGAAGCGAAGTAATCCCGAATTAACCAAACTTCCTGAGCGAAGCGAAGTAACCCCCTGCGCAGCAGACCACCTTTGCTAAAGCTTAGTATTACAGTGTTTTACAAAATAAACCGAGAGGTGGAAAAGTCCTTTTCGTCGCAGAATTAAATAGAGTTGGTCTGCTTCGCAGTTGTGTTTACCGTTGCACGGATTTTGTTCTGGCAGTATTTTGTGTAATTAACAGTATAACAGGCATATAAAATTACCGATTTCCTGAAATCACAAAAATTGGTTTTTCAAACACTTGATAATTAGCGTGTTTCACAGAAGACTGGCAGTTCAAATTTTTATTAACTTTACACTTAACTGCAAAAATCGTTGACCAATGTTATTTTTTCGCTTAAAAATATCATTAATTTTTCTGACAATAGTTTGTTGGAGTTGCGACAGGTTGGTGACGGATGGCAACATAAGTGCCAAAATAACAACTGCTTCCAAGTGCAAAGGCACATCTGCAAACTCGTTTATCAACCTAGCCTCTGCGGAAACAGGAAAAAGCGCCGGCGTTCTTTATAACTATAATCCGGAGTTGGAGGAGCTCTCAATTACACATTTAAATGCAGCAATCAACTGTTGCAGGGTGGCAATAATTACCAGAAGTGTAATTTCTAAGGATACAATAATTATTACTCAGGGGGAGAAGGGAGATGCTTGCAAATGCCTGTGTCTGATTGATATTGATATGACAGTCAAGGGAGTGAAGAGAGGCAGCTACATTCTAAAAATTGAAGAGTTCTACTTGGGAGATCAGGCAAAAATTGTATTCCCCATTAATTTGGACCAAACCCCTTACGGCTCATTCTTCGTTCAAAGAACTAACTATCCTTGGTAGAGTAATTGCCACAAATCTTGGCAAGATTATCCCAAATGATAATCTTTAATCAAGAGTTTTGGAGATAGGTTTAATCTTTTATTAAGATTACGGATCATCTCCAAAGTCATTTTTCGTTTACGATTCAAAATTTCGGAAACTCTGCTTTTGCTGCCTATTGCATCAACTAAATCGCCCTGCTTCAAATGCATCTCCTCCATTCGGATTTTAATAGCCTCTATTGGATCCGGTGCTTCTATAGGATAGTTTTTATTTTCATAATCATCAATAAGCAATCCAAGGATATCTGCTTCGTCACCTTCGGGTGTTCCAATAGCCGCATCAAATATCTGCTCCATCCTTTTTAAAGCTTCTCTATAGTCTGCCTCTGTCTTTATTGGTTTAATATACATAGCTTTAATTATTAAATTGTGTTTGCGTCAATCATATCGTATTCTGCGTGAGTCCCTATAAACCTTATAAAAATCCACTGTCTTTCAAAGTTAAACTTGGCTACAAGTCTGTATGTATTTCCCTTTATGTTAAAAACAACTCTGCTTTTCTTAAGAATGCTTGCATTTGCATAGGTCAGCTTTACATCCTGAGGGCTTTCCCAATTTGCATTCATTGCCGTATCATACCAGGTTTTAAGATATTGTTCTGAATCAGGATATAGTTCCCAATACGCCCTTAATGTACTTTTTGCAAATATTCTTTCCATATAACACAAATCTCGCTGCAAATATAGCAAAACTTCCCAATATGGGAACTTTAATTATATGTATTTAATAACTATTGGCTGGACAGCTCACAAACCCGCGGCGTTGTTACCGCGTGCTGCCTACGGCGAGGATTGCGTTGAGGACTTTTTGGGGGGTGATTTGGGTGGGTTCGTGGTGGATGCCCTCTTTGGGATCGCAGGCCTTTATGGCCACTTTCATCAGCCTCTCTTGGTCTATATTGGACAGCCCAATCTCTGCGAGGGAGGTTGGAAGACCTATCTGCTTACAAAAAGAGTAGACCTGTTCAATCTCTGCAGGCGATGCGTTGGTAAGATGAAGCCCTGCCAACAGACCAAAAGCCACCTTCTCTCCGTGGTAGTATGGGTGGGTCTCTTCGAGTGCAGATAGTCCGTTATGAATTGAGTGTGCAGATGCCAGGCCGGAGCTCTCGAAGCCGATGCCGCTTAGAAGGGTGTTGGCCTCAACAACGTAGTGCAAGGCAGGTGTGACAACCCTGTTTTCGTTTGCCTTTTTTGCATCCAAGCCGTATTTTAAAATTGTGTCGTAACATAGTCTGGCTAAATTTAGAGCCGCCAGCGAGCTGTAACCACCGCACTCATTCTTTGAGTGAGTCTGCACGCACGACCTGGCTTCAAACCAGGTAGCTAAAGCATCTCCCATCCCCGCAACAAGAAAACGCACCGGAGCATTGGCAATCACCCCAATATCTACAAGCACCACCTGCGGATTCATCTTTTGGTAGTATCCCGAATGGAAGACCCCGCCACGGGTGTAGATAACCGCGCATCCACTGCAGGGGGCGTCGGTGGAGGCGATGGTGGGGACAATTATCACCGGAATCCCGGCCCGATCTGCAACTATCTTGGCAGTATCAATTGCCTTGCCGCCCCCGACACCAGCAAGCACATCAACCCCATTGCTCACCACAATCTGCAACAGCCGCTCCAACTCCTCCTCGCAACACTCTCCCCCAAACTCCTCCACAACAATCCCCTCCCCGGCATACTCACCCACATATTTGGCCAAAACCCGCTCTTTTGCCGTACGCGAAGCCAGAATGAGCCCCCTACCCCCGAACGCCCGCATAAACTCCGGCAACCTCGCAATAACCCCCTCACCCTGAATATATTTCCCCGGAAACGCACTTATAACAACCCCCTCAAGCCTCTTGACCGCAGGTTCGTGCAGATTAGTATTTTGCATGTTGGTAGTTTTTTAAGGTTCTCCTCATCAATTCAGATAGGTTGGTGGTGAAAAGGAGTGCAGATGTGCTGCCTGATGAATAATTTTTTAGTTTTTTGAAATCCCATCTCACATTTTCAAACTCCGGGTCTGTAACCTTTTCTAATTCTATTACCAGGTAATTATCCTGTGAAGGGGATGGATAACCTTTTAGGGTCATATCCTCTTTTGAGAATACTTTTGGCCCAGGTTCTACAATTCGCCACAGATCTCCGGAATCAACGTCACCGGATGTGTGAAGGAGCAAATATTTTGCACTAACTGTCTCTTTATCCAAAATAAGAGAGTCTGTTCCTGACCCCATTCTAAAGTTGTAAAGCTTATTTGCTTTAATCCATTCATACTGTTCCGGTGAGTTGTAAAACCCAACCAAAACATAAGTATCGTCTGGTATTAAATCCCTATTGGAGTTGTAGGTCTCTGGTAAAGGATCCTTTACAAAATTATCAGAATCGGGAGGGTTTCTGTAGATATCATAAGTTCTGTATGCAATCTTCTCTCTTTGTGAGGCTCTGTTAATAAAATGGTCAATTATCTCAAGAATAAATGCTTTGAGATGACCAATCCCAGTGTCCGATTTGGATGGACGAACAGGGAATGCGCCCAACCCCGGGATTATCTCATGAAATCCCTTTTTATTAACAGGCTCTGTTCCCGGATATAAGACATAAGCACCGCCAGATCTTCTTATAGCATCTTTGTAAGCATGCATCTTGAGCAAATCTGCATTTTTATAGACACCCTTACGGTTCTCAATTTTTTCTATATCCAATTCATTATCTGTGCTATTTTTCAAATTATCAAAGATATTGGCAATCTTATATTTAGCATCAAAATGGACATGGACAATCAACTCCTGTAGCTCTGCCTCAACCTCTGTAATTCCAAAAGGCCATAACGAGAGTGTGTAATCTGGCCTCAGGTTAGTTGTCCAGCTACCTGCTGCCGGATAGATGCTCCCATTGTTAAAGGTTTTGTTGTAACTGAAGATTACATTCAGTTTCCTGCTTCCCGAATCAAAAACGCCTCTTAGCGGAGTATATTTACCTTGTTTGACCTGCAAACTTAAACCATCTGCTGTGGGTTGAATTAAAGCTGAGATATCATCTGGTTCAATTTTAAATATCTCCTGGAACAGATCCAGAAGTTTAAAAAACAGCCAGTATTCGTAAAGAACTGCAATATCTTTTTTGCCAGCACCATATACATCATCGCCCCCTTTCCAGATTAGTTTTGCAGCAAGGTCAAACATAAGCCATACCCGCAAAACTTCACGGTAGCCCTCTTTTCTCTGTAAAACGGGGCTGTTCAGCTTAAGGGTTGTAGGTCTGGAGATGGCTTTGAAGATTGAGTGATGTAAATGACCCTCCAACTCATTAATAAGCAGTTCTGTCTCTTTAATTAATTTATTATGAGCGTTTTCTTTTGCTTTCTTGTTAATATCTGTACATAATTTGAGAAAGGTTTCAAGCGCATGTTTCACGAACCTGTTTTCTGGAGTATCAACCGAATCTGTTTTGCGGATAGATGTAATTCTCTCCGGAAGTGTCTCAATACCACAGGATCTTAAATAGTGATTTTCTGGCAGTCTTGTCCTGTTCTCACCTTTAAGTATCTCTTTTATGTTCGCATTTGAAAATCTTTTGGAATTTCTAATATCCCTGAACTCTGTAGTTTCTGTCCATCTTGTTACGGGCATGGTTGTAACCCTGTGAACTGCCTCAGAAAACTCATCTGTACTTAGAACCGATTTGATAAACGCAAACCTTTGGTAGAGAGTCTGGCTATCTTTAGCGAAGTCTATTTCAAAATAATGAGAGACAGGAGAGTTTGCCTGCATCAATAAGTCTGTACACTTCTCTGTAATGAGCTCCAGCATATCCCGGTAATCTTCCCGATAGTTAGTCTTTACAGATTGCACCTCTAACTGGATCTCGAGCCTCTTCTCTCCGGTAACCCTGTAAATCAGCGGGATCTCAAGAGTACCCACATAAATATTTGGGGAGATGGTACCCAGATTGAGGTTTCTTTTGTGCTGCTGGATAATGTTGTCAAAAGGATCTGCGAGAGAATAATCTGAACTACTTAACTCATAATCATAAAAACAACCCTCAATAAGCTGATGACGGGCCTCATTGTTTTCAATAAAGTCCTCTTCGGCATCAAACAGGGTACCCGCTCTTCTGGCATCAATCCAGAGACGCAGACCCTCCTCAACGGCATCAAGTTTTATTTCCAGAGAATCGAGTGGTTTCATACTATGCTTCTGCAAAACTTGCAAATCCATTATCAACTGCACCCTTGTACATACGGGTAATTTTCTCAAGTGAGAGCGGGTACATTACATTTGAACCCTTAAAGTTAAAATCCTCTTTTTCGAAAACCTCCTTTATAACATTTGTCTTATCTGACATACAGAAGCCTCCCAAAGTCTCAAGTACCGGACAGATTTTTCTGCGGGAACCATGCAGTTTTGGCAACAACTTTTGCATGATAGCAATATCTATTTTGTCAGGTGTTTCGAGATTATTGTCCAGCAGGCTCAACTGATGGATCAACCTTAGTATCTCTGTAGCACTTCTGTAGCCAAACTCTGCTCCCGTCTTCTTTAGCTCTCCAAAGAACTGAATCAATGCAGCGTTAACCTCCTCAATATCTGCTGTATTAAATTTTTTGTTCAATGCCATATTAAGAAAACTACCAGCCATCCCCTTCCCCTGTCCGGCAAGGCTCTCCATGTCAATATCCTTAATTTTGACCAGGAAATCTTTCATCTCATTCTGGTTAACACGGAACTCGATTGTATTGGCTCTGTCCAGCACCTTTGGACTGAACATATTGGTAGTCTCATCAATATTCACTGTCCCAATTATGAACAGATTAGATGGGAGTTTTAGCTTAGAAGGGACTCCATTCTCAACTGTACCTTTTGCGTATAGCGGAATCTCCTCCCTAGACTCCATCACACTCAAAAAATCGGCAAAATATCTCTCCACATGACTAAGGTTCATCTCATCCAGAATCAGAAAAAATGGTAACTCCGGGGTAGAGTTTGCCTGAATTATTAAATCGAGTACGCCATTATCTGGCTTAACATACTCCTCTGGTTTTAATGCATTAGGATACCCCAGCAGAGGTTCACGATTGGTCCAGTCTGCCCCAACCGGGATCAAGCAATACTGAGTCTTATCCTTACAAATCCACTGCACAAAAGACTGAGCCATTTTGGTTTTTCCAGAACCCGAGAGCCCTGTGAGGATTACGAAGGGTTTGGTTAATAGAGATGAAATAAACCGAGTGACAAGAGTATCGCTAAACAGCAAACCAGAATTTTTCAAATCTGAGACAAATGCATCACGCTTGAAATCCGAAGATTCTATAATTTCCATTTTAACTTGAGTATCGAGATTTAAATAAAAATCAATCAATTTGTTTAAGTCACCATCTAGAACATCTGCGCTAGGCAATTTTTTGGTATCATATACTTTACAAACATAAGAGGCACCATATCTATATGGTTCTCCAAGTTTATTTTCTTTGAAGTACTCTGTTATGGTCTTTGGGTTATCAATATTCCAACTCGCACCGGGATCATTTGATTCACTAATACAATACGCTAGAATCAACATATTAAACTCCTTATAATATAAATATCCAGGATAAATGCCCTTACTTGTAGTAAACCCTTTTTTTAAAAAAGTGAACCATGGTATTCGTGCAGGTGCACCCTTACCAAAACTCACTTTTACTTTTGTACCTCTATATTCTTTAATATAGTGTCCATATTTCTGATTAGAGGTCTTAGCTTGTTCAATAAAAGTTATTACTTGCTCATAAAACGATGTCGGCTTTTCCATTTGGTTTTTATTTTTATTATTCCATTCCCAGGCTTTATAAGAAAGCTCGTAAAATGGTATATCTATTTTGCTTCTAATGTTGTCTAAAATCGTATTGTATTCCGTAAAGGTCTCAAAATCTGTTTTAATTTTCAAATTCTCTTCTATGTAAGACTTTAATGGATTATTCAGCGGTAAATACTTCTCCGGGTTAACATAAAATATTGCTTAAGGTGTCCATTACTATTTTTTAAATAGCTTAAATTCATTATCTTTCATTCCGTTTTTAACTTCATTTTGTTCGTTGGCTATGATTTCTGATAACGGGTTGCTTATATGAGAAGTAGGGAATTAAAAAGCACTTCACGTTCAGTTAGGCAGTGACTTTTATTAGAAGCGTTGACCTTTGATTTATATCTGTGCCCGCTATTTCTTATACACGTTGTTACAGCCTAGTGCTTTATTTCCATCCCTTGTAAATTGAAAGAGCTGATTCTTACTTTTTTTACCGATGTACAAGTCATTAAATTTTGGTCAAAGAGTACTATATTGTTTCCTTTAGGGTGAAAAGAACTATTAAACCGAACTCCTAAAGCACCTGTAAAAACTTTAATAAACTCACAGATGAATTGAGTAGGTATATATTCTAATTCACTATCGTATCTCCGCATTGGCTTTGATAAATCACTGCTAATTTTCTCTCTCAACAATCTACCCTTTATAGTTTTGTTTATTGAACTAGAACTGGGTTGAAAAAGAGATGTGTCCTCCGTAAAATCAACTATTTTAATTAAATCAGTGTTAGTTTTTAATTTAAATGTCCCTACGCTCAACTCGTCTAAAAAGGATGCTCTGACTTCATATAGAACAGTTTCTGGGTTATCACTCAGGTATAAAAATGGAATCCCTAATGGATTTGCTCTTCCTCCACTCGCAAATTCTTTTGGAGGACAAGTCATGTCTTCAGGTTTATATAATTCTAAGCCACTTTGATGGTGAAGTCTGGCACGAAACAACTCTACATCTTTACTTAATTTGAATTGAGTGTTAAAAAACCCATCCCAACCAAGTTCCTCTAGTCGTTCAATATTTATCACAAATCTATTTTTCCACTTCAGCTCTTCTTTAAGGACTTCCCAATGATTATAATTTTCGATAATATCATCAGTGTATTCAACATTTATAGTTGATGAAGTTATCTCCGTTATTATATTTGGTAGCACATAGTTCAAAATTTTATTTGCAACATCATGTGAACTGAAAAAACTCCAGTTGGATTGCATTTTTGCGCTTAATGGAATTCCTTTTTCAAAAACTTTAAAGTTATCCAACAACTCTTGAAAAAAATCAAATAGTTCAGAGACATTTAAAAGTGGTTGATTTTTTGTGTCGCAAACAATACAGTCTGCAATTTCAGTTGAAGAAGAAATAAATCCTCTAAGCTCTTTGTCAGAAAAACAACCTGCACAAACTTTCATAAAACTATCTATTTCTTAAAAATTGACTTAAAACCAATAGATGATTCTTGATAGATAATTTTTTCACCGTCCCCAATCCTGGATAATGTTCATTGTCAAAATATGATTCTAATTCTAATATTGCTGAATTAGAAAGACCACTCCGTCTGCAATAATTTACAGCCTTAGCTGCTGCTTCTGCGAACTTACCCTGAACGTTGGCAATAGAGTCATTGGTTTCAGATGTAAAATGTCTTATCCAAATTTGATTTCCCCCATTAAGATATGTTAAATGAATCACAACTGCTCTTGGTGTGCTTCCTCCATCAATATATTCGCTTGGCAAAACCGTATAATCAGAAAATCCACTAAAGCCTTCATCCTGAAAATATAAATGTTCTTCAGAGAATCTATGCTCTTCAATATCTAGATAGTCGCTGTTTCGTGCTTGCTTTTCAAATAAATCATCAAAGCGAATGTAAGTTTTACTTAGCCCTCTTATAAATCTATGAAGAGTCCTATTTCTGTTTGGGTCTTTCACATTAATTATTGTGATTTCATTTTTAGATACCAACTGACGGAACTCCAAATCATCAACACTTATATCATTTTGACATATGATCATACAATTAGTAAGTTTAAATTGCTCTATGCTCTGATTTATGAAATTTGCATTATTTCTATAATGAAATGCTGGTAGAAAAATTTCACCTTCTAAAGTTGCTAGGTATTCAATATAAAAATGACTATCTCCTTCAAGTTCACCAATCGATGGGTTTACAATAAAATAGGCCATTTGACCCTTCTCAGAGAAAACTTTATGTGCCAAAGTTAAATTGTTATGGGTTTCTCTAACTGGTTCCAAAATTGGAACAATTAAACCTTGTGTTGCATCTTCTGTCGCTAGCTCTCTTAGTGCTATTAGTTCGAATTGTCTTGCTCTCAAAAATGGATAGTACATATTGTTAAAAATTAATTGGAGTTTTTAGTATATCAATCATCTTGTTTTTTGTATCCCGATTCATTTTTAGAGACAAAAACAATTGATTAAACTCTCTATAATATCTTGAGGATAATGTATTATTTATTCCTCTTTTTTTAATTTCAGTTATAAAAAGCTTATTCAATTTTTCATAAGGTATTTTAAATATTAAATCACTACAAATGTTATATTGGCTAAAACTTGTCATTTCAGGTAGATAACCATAATGTTTCTTTACGATTGACTTATACTCTTTGGAATGTAAGATTGTCATAATGGTGGAAGGCTCAATTTCATAATTGGTTTTCGCATTTCGCATGAGAGTGAAAGTATTTACACTACTCGAATCAAACGTAATAAGTCCAACCGTTTTGTCGTATTTTTTATAGCTGCTCAGTTTTGAGTTAGGAATTATAATGTAAATTTCATTGAATGCTTTTCTGTAGTTTGCAAGCTGTAGGCTTAATCGAACATCTGAATCAAGTTCTGTCTTAATTTCAAAAATCTTTGAACATCCGTTGAACATTGCTAAATCAGCAATAGAATTACCTACTCTAAATTCGCTGAAAACTTGAGATTTTGTCTCGCCTAACTCTGAAATTAGCCATTTATTTAGAAATTCATTTTTAAAAACATATTCATTTTGATAATTAGTTGCCAAAACTGAATAAACATACTTTAGATAATCTATATACGTTGATTTTTTTGAATTTAGCCAATTTTCATCATATCTGTCAATCTTGTAATTAATAGAAGTAAAGTCCATTTTCATCCAAGAAAGCACCTCGCTCCTCGAAAACAAGGAGGAGTAGTCGCGTAATTGGTTGTTATGATATTTCATTTCCGTTTCCATTAATTATTTCGGTTCAAATTTACGATATTCTTATCTTTATATTCTTATCTTTTTAGTGTCATTTTGATACGGTAATCGTTTTTCAATATTAGCGGTAACGGTTTGCAACCACAAGAAGCGGTCGATTTCGAAGCACTAAACTGTCTGCCACCGCAAAACTTGATACGAAGCACAAAGCTTCATTTAACCAATGAACCGCCAATTTCCTATATGTGCTGTTATAGCCAGTGCATTTTTCTGTCTGCTCAGTATTCATAGTAAATTACTTTTTCCTAAGTTACACTTCTCGCAAAGTGTTTCTAAATTTTCAATAACTGTCTCTCCGTCTTTACTCCACGGAATTATGTGGTCAACATGCAAAATTATACTCGGATCTTTTGCCGGAGAACGTCCACATTTACTGCATGAGAAATTATCTCTTTGAAGTATTGTCCAACGAAGTCGTAAATTTATTCCCCTTGAAGTTCGCTTTGTTTTGATTTTTTTTGTCTCTGATTGAGTTGAAATATTAATTGGAATTAAATCGAAATTATCTTCTTGAACCTCTTCAGAAATATTGTCTGAATTAACAAAGCCAATAAATGCTTCTAATGCAGCTCGCCATGACCCAAATCTTCTTGCATAGGTCGCACCATGGAATTTAGAAAACGGAGCTATTACTTCACCAAATTTTGGTTGTCTGCCGAGAAGTGTCCACAGGTCAAGAATATTTTGAAATAATTCTTCTGTAGTAAAGTCGTGTGCGATAGTTTCAAGATTTGCTTTTTGTTTTGCTTTATTCCAGCTACCAAATCGAGCATGCATTGTTTGTGCGGTGTACTTACCAAATTTTTCGTAGTCGGAAATGGTTATTTTTGGTTTGTTTGATTCCTTTGAAACTCTAATAAGGTCAGCGAGTAATACTTCATCTTTTATTTCCTTCTCACCATATCCCATTCCTTTTAAACTCTTTTCACCCTCAAGTCCAGCTTTTTTTAATAAGGTGTCCCAATTCCCAAATCTTTTTATTGCACTATTTAAACTGTATTTTGCTCCATTCTTTTTAGAATAGTCTCTTTGCTTAAGACCATTTTTTTCTAAATGATTTGCAACAGCACGCAAGTCATTGAGATATTCAATGTCCGTAATTTTTATCCGCATGTTTGTCAATTCATATTTCATACCGTGTCGTCTTTTGGCATTGGCTATAACATGTTTATATATTTAAATTTTGTATTTAAATACCCAATTGTGGCAAAGTTTAATTTTTATTCATCTTTAATCTGGTCTGTAGCATTATTAAACTATCTCTTCCTTGGTTACCGGTCACAACACCTATCAACCATGCAAAGGCTTCTCTCACCTCCCAAACCCCTTACCCTGCTTAACATATTTGAATATTCGCATACTCAAATCATACAGCACGCTATAAAGATATGACTATTATGTCCTTTAGCAAAAAATACTTTGTATGTTTTTTTACTCTTTTGAAAATCGCAAAATCGTTCATCCTCCATAAACTATAAAAAATCTCCCAAGACCCAATAAAAATTAGATTTTTTATAAGATCGCAACGTGTGTGAAATGCCCCCCACGGAGAACTTGCCAAAGAGCAGGCATAAATGTGAGTAATCCTTATTACTTTTTATTCTCCCCTCTTCAACCGACCTTTTCTCTGCTTCAACTCTTCATTCACACTCTCAGGAGGGGTGGTGTCAAAAATGAATGGCAGGGAGAGGGAGTTTTCGATCTGCAAACGGCCGATGCATTTATAGTTTGGAAGGGTTAAGATGTTTTCTCTGGTTAGATAGGGCGAGAAATAGGGCATAACATAATCTACATCATTAATGCCCGGCCTGAAAAATATTGTGCTCCCTACATTTCCCAAAATTGATGCTTTCATACGCTCATTAATCTGACCAAGTGTTTGATTTGCGAGCACAAGGCTCAAGCGATATTTTCTCGCCTCCGACATTGCATACATCACAGATTGTGACATAAAGTTCTGAAACTCATCAACAAAAAGCGTAAAGTCTTTCCGCTTGGTTTCGGGGATATTCTGGCGAGAAAGAGCTGCGTTGATTATTCTTGAAAGGATAATTGTACCCAAAATATTTACCCCGATCTTCCCAATCTTACCCTTCGATAACGAAACCAACAATATCTTCTCATTATCGATAATATCCCGGAAGTTAATGTTGCTCTTTTTTGTTACAACAATCGGCTTGATATATTCATTGATAAGCAGCTGATTCAGTTTGCTCACAATGTATGGTGTGAAATTGGCAAGCGAATAATCTCCCGAAAGTCTTTGAACTGTCTCCTCCCAAAAATCAACAACATCCTGATCCTTACACTTAGCTATTAGCACTTTCCTAAAAACAGTATTTTGGAAAATCTTAGCAACATCACCAATAGTCCCCAAATTATTAGGATCATCCATCAACAACAGCAGGGAGTTCTTCATAAACAACTCAAAAACCGGCCCCATAGTCTGTTGAATATCATACTCCTGCCGAAAGAAGTTGAATAGATCGTCTATCAAAAAGCTCTTCTCTTGCGGGTTATTCTCTTCATATTCAAGCAGATTAATCCTAATTTTATTATCTGCATTACCTGGCTCAAACCTAATCACATCTTTGTGCCTGCTCTTTGGCAGATTCTCCAGCAGCTGACTATGCAAGTCGCCGTGAGGGTCAATAACACACACACCCTTGCCCGCCTTGATTCTGTCCATTATCATCGAGTACAGGATAGTCGTTTTCCCCGTTCCTGTCTGACCAAGTATATAAAGATGTTTTCGCAGATCCTCTACATTAATCCTTATTGGAACTTCTCCATTCCCATTGTTCTTGACACCTAATTGTATCCCCGTATCACTCAAATTGTCCGGAATATAGCCATACACCGGATTATGTGATTTTATACCTGGAATTGAGGACGAATACGGGTAAGGGAATTTGAAAACATTGATAATATTGCTCAATGAGTACAAAAAATTCCAGTTCCGGCTCTCCTTTACCTCATCTTCCCTCTTTAAGATATCTTTATGGCTAATCTTTACGGGCGTGGTCTTCACGTGAGTTGCACTTTCAAAGAACGCAGCCGAAATTGCAGATAGCATACTCTCCCCTATCCTCTTGGACTCCTGAGCCTCAAACACCTCTACATTAAAGCATTTCGAAGGTGCGTGCAGATATGCAGATATAATTCTACTTGCGTTCTCTTTTTCGAAATTTGTAGAGTAATAGGAGCTGATGTTGTTAAACACATCCCTGAGGTAGTCTATTTCGTGCCTGGAAAGCTTTACCGGAGAGAGAACCACCTCTACCATAGTTCTTGTTTTCTGGTGAAACAGCTGTTCGCAAAACCGATCAAGCTTTATTTCCGGCTTTTGCAAAGATGGCAATGTTATGCTCCTCTTCTCCTCATCTCGTTTCTCCGATGAAAAACCTACACTTTTTGCAAAAGAGGGGGAGAACTCATTGAACTCAGGAATAAACTGAACAAATGTTTCGGTGCTAAAAGGGAACAGCACGTTTCTTAAATCGTTTTCATCTGTTATTGGGGAGAAGTAGTAGATGGTCTTGCCAAAATCCTTTTTCGCCTGCATAAATAGGTCAAACTCATTGTGAATCTCGTTAAATTTAAACAACGCCTGCTCATAAGAGAGAACATTAAACTCAACCACAAGCACAGGATCAATATATTCATCTGCAGGCTTGTATAAATAGCGGAGCCTCAATGTAAGCCCGGAATCATAAAATGCTAATGTGTTCAAGAAGTTCGTATGCCACTCCGTTGCAAGCTGACACAAATACTCGGCCTCCGGCTTGTTATCGAAAGAGGCACAAGCCACAGCATTGAGACGATATCCAAAATACCCCTTATCTGGCTTCTCATCCTTAACCGTAAAATAGAAAAATGGTTTTGAGGCATAGGTATCTGTAACCGTCTTTGCAAAGTTGAGGATTTTCTTTTGCTGTGCAGATCTCTGGATTGCATTCTCTAAGTGCAAAAAGAGCAGTCCTGTATTGATGTTTAATTTGGAGAAATAGTCATACGCCCCAAGCCGTATGCACTCAGATATTAGCTGAAAATCGTCTGTTTTTGCCGTAAGAATGATAACCGGAATACAATTATCAATCTCCTTAATCTTCAAAAGTCCCTCCCTCCCCTGGATTTTCCCGGTAGTGAAAGACAACCCCAAAATAACTGCCTCAATACTACCCTTATAATTCTTAAGCTTCTCCAAACCCTCCTCCACACTTGGGGAGTTTGTCAGATTAAAATCATATTGCTTTGCAGTCTTCTCCAGAACTGGATACCATTTAGAAAACTTATCGTCGATCATCAATATTTCCCGCATAGAACTCAATGTTAAAAATTTTGGATTCATAGAGTTACTGGACTCGAATACACAAAAATAACTATAAAAATTTGAATGTTTTATGAATAGCTCATTTTTTAATAAAAACTAAAACTTCGCGTCATTCATCCAAAACCTAGTTGGCAATCAAATGGGTGGCCAAGCTTAATAAGTGTACTTACAAATACTTCTTCAAACACTCTATTGTCACACATAATTGTGCGAAACCGGCACAAATCGTTAAAATCCTTTTTGTAAAACCTAAACCCCAGCTTAATAAAATGCCGTCATAAATCTTAATCGAGCGAACTCTTAATTGGCCAATTCAACAAGTTGAATTGAGTGTAAGTCCTTCAGAGATTCTGTTTCAGTGAGCACACTCTTAATTGGCCAATGCAACAGCTCACCAGATCAAGACGATTATCACTAGAAGTTTCAGTGAGCACACTCTTAATTGGCCAATGCAACCGTGGTCGTGTTGATGATAAGCCGAGAACTGGGTTTCAGTGAGCACACTCTTAATTGGCCAATGCAACTGGCAGTCGCACTATCTCATCGTCGTACAATAGAACGTTTCAGTGAGCACACTCTTAATTGGCCAATGCAACGAAAAAAAAGTGTGGGGGAGAAGAGAAGGGGTGTTTCAGTGAGCACACTCTTAATTGGCCAATGCAACCTGGTATTTCTTTGCTACATAGGTGTAGTATATGTTTCAGTGAGCACACTCTTAATTGGCCAATGCAACCAAGAGCACTTTTTGAGGGAAAGGTCCCAGATCTGGTTTCAGTGAGCACACTCTTAATTGGCCAATGCAACTTTCTGGACATCAGATGGCGTCCTTGTAACTATTGCGTTTCAGTGAGCACACTCTTAATTGGCCAATGCAACTACTAGTTATCTCTTGAACAGACAAAGTCTTACTATCTGTAGGCTCTGTATCAGAACCTTTAGCTTGTTTATATTCTTCTTCAGTATAGTAATACTTGTAGTTTCCGGGAGCTCCTTCACGCTTGAAGTACTTATGACCCATCGCTTTTTCAAGGAGATCAGCTGTTGTGTCAGGACCTATCCCTTGCATGATTTGGCTTTTGTCTATAAATTCCATATTCTTTTGATTTAACTTAAATTTCCCATATAATGTTCTGCTTCCCCTGGATATTTTTTGTGAAAAGTAACCAGATCTTCCTTAGCAAGAAACATAATTTCTTCATTTGTAAAGAAGTAACCTCTATTAACTTCCCCACGAGTTTTAGGTAGCTCCATTAACTCTTTAAATCTTTCGGTGTGGATTTTTTTCATTTTTGTAAGTTTTATTTCGTTTGTTGTATCGTACTGCTCTACAGAAATCACATTATCAGGGAGATTTTCTAAAAACTTGTTAAATACAGGGTTGGCTTGGTCATGGTTTCAGTGAGCACACTCTTAATTGGCCAATGCAACTGAAAGGAAAATTTCATTCCTGGTCGGATAAATATGTTTCAGTGAGCACACTGGAAAAGCTGGCATAAAAAACCACCTCTTGCCGGACTAAATTGACCCCTGCTGCCGGTCCAAATTGACCACCCCAAAAGAACGATAATTTCCTTGCTGA
>CAYGOE010000019.1:0-30073 GCA_964351405.1 uncultured Muribaculaceae bacterium
ATGAGATTATCCCGGACAGCCCTAACAAACCGTACGATATGTACGAGGTAATCGGGACAATTGTGGATGAAGGAAAATTCCTCGAGATTCACAAAGACTATGCAACAAATATTATTGTAGGTTTTGCACGATTCAACGGAATATCTGTAGGTATTGTGGCTAATCAGCCAAAAGTTCTCGCAGGGGTCCTGGATATCAACGCATCCCGTAAAGCAGCCCGTTTCGTTAGATTTTGTGATGCATTTAACATACCCCTGGTAACTCTGGTAGATGTCCCTGGTTTTCTGCCGGGAACACAACAAGAGTATGGCGGTATCATTCTTCACGGAGCAAAGCTTCTATATGCATATGGAGAGGCAACTGTTCCTAAAATAACAGTAACCTTAAGAAAATCCTATGGTGGAGCCTATTGTGTTATGAGCAGTAAACACCTACGCGGAGATATTAACTATGCCTGGCCTACTGCTGAGATTGCTGTTATGGGCCCCTCAGGTGCAATTGAGGTTCTTTACGGTAAAGAGATGGCAGAGTCAGAAAATCCGACAGCTTTTGCATTAGAGAAAGAGAAAGAGTACCGTGATGCTTTTGCCAACCCCTATAACGCTGCCAGATTTGGTTATATAGATGACATTATCGAGCCGAGAAATACTCGGTTTCGTATCATAAGATCGCTACAGCAACTTGCTACCAAAAAGGTCTCTAATCCGCCCAAGAAGCATGACAACCTGCCACTATAACCAAATAACAGGTAAAATAATGAAAAGAAGCTGCACTATTCTTGCGTTATTAGGTTTGTTGATAAGCACAAACGTGTTGTACTCCCAGAATATGTCTGATATCCGTATCAACGAAATTCTGGTTACAAACACAGGTGATTTTGAAGATGATTTCGGCAATAAAAGCGGATGGATTGAGTTATTCAATACATCTTATGCAACTGTAGATATATCGGGCTGCTATCTAACCAATGATCCCGAAAATCTTACAAAATATCTGATTCCCAGAGGGGATATCCTTACTAAAATCAAACCCCGGCAGCACACTCTTTTCTGGGCAGATTCGGAACCGTACAGAGGAACATTCCATATTAACTTTCTACTTACAGACTCCAAGGAGATTCTGTTGGTAAGCAGTGACGGAAGAACAATCCTTGACAGAGTTGTTATTCCACACTCGATGCTTTCGGAGAATGTCTCTTACGGAAGATTCAGAGATGGCTTTGATGTTAAGGGTAATGATAAATCTTTAGATATTGAGAAAACCTGGGGAATACTTCCAAGAACATCACCCAGCACAAACAATTATGGTGCAGATATTGAGCCACCGGGTATGGTGTTGATGAAGGTTGACCCATTTGGTGCAATAATGTCAGTTACTGCTATGTCTGTGGTATTTATCTCACTAATTTTACTTTATGTTGTATTCAAATATACAGGCAACTACAACATTAGTCTTAGCAGAAAAAAGGCTGAGAGAGCAGCTGCAGGAAGTAAACGAAAGGTTTCTGAAGAGGAGAACTCAGCAGAACTCTTTGCAGCAATCTCAGCAGCACTGCACACCTATTTTGAAGACGATGAAGCACACGATATTGAGCACACAATTCTAACAATAGATAAAGTAACCAGAAACTACTCACCGTGGAGTTCAAAAATTTACACTCTAAGGGAAACACCAAAAAAAAGTTGAATTAATCCGTAATCAAAATGAAAGAATATAAATTAAAGATAAATGGTAACGACTATGCCGTAACTGTTACCAATGTTGAAGATACAATAGTAGAGGTTGAAGTAAACGGAATCCCATTCAGAGTCGAGATTGAAAGACCTGCAAAAAAACAGAGTCTTCCACTCTCAAGAATTAATAAACCGGCTAAGGTTGAGGCCAATATCACTCGTCAATCTACTTCAATCCAATCTATAACAGGGCAGGAGATTGTAATCAGCTCTCCTCTTCCTGGGGTGATACTCGAGGTAGTTGTCAAAGAGGGAGACTCTGTAAAAAAAGGTCAAAAACTTCTAGTGCTGGAGGCTATGAAGATGGAGAATGTAATTGAATCTTCTGCCGACGGTAAAATTGTTGCTCTTAAGATTAATAAGGGAGACTCTGTACTTGAAGGTGCTCCTCTAATAATTATTGGATAAGATGGAAAATAATGGAATTTTTTCACTCCTTGCAGAGAATTTAAAGACTTTTCTTCAATACACCGGTTTTGCAAATGCAACTTTCGGACATATTCTGATGATTATTATAGGGTTGCTCTTTATTTATCTGGCGATAAAGAAAGATTGGGAACCACTTCTTCTCATCCCAATAGGTTTTGGTATTGTCATTGGGAATATTCCACTCTTTCCCGGGCTGAGTATTAGTGTTTACGAAGAGGGATCTGTACTTAATATTCTATATCAGGGAGTTCAAAAAGGGTTTTACCCGCCTCTGATTTTCTTAGGTATCGGAGCTATGACCGATTTTTCTGCACTGATTTCCAACCCAAAACTAATGTTAATAGGAGCTGCAGCACAGTTTGGAATTTTTGGGGCCTATGCAATAGCACTTGTTCTCGGATTCCCCCCTGCAGAAGCCGGTGCAATAGGGATAATCGGAGGGGCAGATGGCCCAACAGCTATTTTTCTCTCATCCAGACTTGCTCCCGACTTGATGGGTGCAATTGCTGTTTCTGCATACTCGTATATGGCACTTGTTCCTGTAATACAGCCGCCGATTATGAAGTTGTTAACCACACATAAAGAGCGACTGATAAGGATGAAACCACCAAGAGCAGTATCTCAGACAGAGAAAAAACTCTTCCCGATAATCGGATTCCTGCTTACTGCATTTATTGTCCCGTCTGGGCTACCGCTGCTTGGTATGCTCTTCTTTGGGAATCTTCTTAAAGAGAGTGGCGTTACCAAGAGGCTTGCAGAGACAGCCCGCGGACCACTTATTGACATAGTTACCATATTAATAGGTGTAACTGTAGGATGCTCAACTCAAGCAGATAAATTTCTTCAGCTTAAATCTATCTACATCTTTGGACTCGGTGCCGGCTCTTTTGTGATTGCAACAACTGCCGGAGTGCTTTTTGTAAAGATTTTTAACTTAGTCCTGAAAGAGGGGAATAAGATAAATCCCCTAATTGGGAACTCGGGTGTTTCGGCGGTTCCGGATTCTGCAAGAGTGTCAAACAGTGTAGGACTTGAATACGATAAGACCAACTATCTTCTTATGCACGCTATGGGACCAAATGTTGCCGGTGTAATTGGAAGTGCTGTAGCAGCAGGTGTCTTACTTGGTTTTTTAAGTTAACAAGTTATTAAATTATGGTTAAAAAAGCGTCTTTATTAGGGCGTTTTTTTTATTTTTCTTATCTTTGGCGAATTAAAATTTAATTAGATATGCAAAATAAATTGCAAGAACTTACTGATAAACTTTATACTGAAGGCTTATCAAAAGGTAAAATTGAGGCAGAAGAGCTAAAGGCAAATGCAAAAAAAGAGGCAGAAGAGATAATTGCCAAAGCAAAGGAGGAATACAATCTAATTTTGGATAAAGCAAAAAAAGACTCTCTTGATTACAAAATCAAGATTGAGAACGAAATTAAGATGGTATCCAGACAAACTCTTGCAAAAGTAAAACAGAACATCGAGGAGGTTGTTACAACCAAGGCGATTCAAATTCCTGTTAAAGAGGCTATTGGTAGCAAGGAGTTTTTAGGTTCTTTAATTAAAAGTGCGATTACATCCTTTAATCCTGGTAACAGTGACTCTGTTAGTCTGGATATTCTTCTTCCGGAATCGCTAAAAACAGAGCTGGACTCATTTATCAAAAACGATATCCTCAAACAGCTCAATGCAACAGTAGAGTTCTTCTATGACAAAAAAATTCAGACAGGTTTTAAAATCGGCCCAAAGGGCAAAGGTTACTATATAAGCTTCACAGATAAAGATTTCCAGGGTTTACTGGCTCAGTATCTCAAACCAAAAACCCGCGAATTTTTATTCTCTGAATAACGATGAGAAACTATCACTACGTCATATCGGGGCTTCCGGATATTGCACTTGACTTTGAGAGTTCAGGTTTTGATCTTGATGCTCTATTCGCACACATTTCAGATATGAGCACACCGGAGGATATTCGTTGTATGGAGTGGCTGTTTTTCGGGCTTAAGGAGGAGAATCTCAATAATCACTTTTACAGAGCAGCCCTAAAATTGCCAAATAAATTCATACGTGAATATTTCACTACAGATCTTGAAATAAGAAATATCCAGGCTGCATATCTTGCCAGAAAGAGTTCGCAGGATCCATCTGACTTTATAATAGGCAACGGCGATTTTACCGATGCTTTAAAAAACAGTAAAGCTACAGATATGGGAATAACACATCTTAGCGAACTCTCTGCTCCGGTTCTTAAAATTCTGGAAATCGAAAACATTCTGGAAAGAGAGCAACTTTTGGACTCCCTTCGCTGGCAAAGAGCCAATGAAATATGTACTTTCAGCTATTTTGACATTAACGTTATACTCTCCTTTTTGCTAAAGGCATCAATTGTTAAACGCTGGGCTAAGCTCGAAAGAAAAAGAGGGGCTGTCATATTCAAAAAATTTGTAGATGAAGTTAAGGGCTCATTTAATATGGATAATAAAAACTAATATATGAAAACCACAGGAATAGTTACAGGGATTATCTCCAATCTTGTCACCATAGAGGTTGATGGTCCCGTTGCTCAGAACGAGATCTGTTACATTGATCTTTCCGGAACGAGAATGATGGCAGAGATAATCAAGATTAACGGTAAAGAGGCTTTTGTTCAGGTTTATGAAAGCACCAGAGGTCTTAAAGCAGGAGATAAGGCAGAGTTTCAGGGACACTTACTGGAGATAGATCTTGGCCCGGGAATCCTTTCTAGTATTTATGACGGACTTCAGAATAATCTGGAGACAATGAAAGGTGTCTTTCTAACCAGAGGTGAGTACACAATTGCCTTGGATCCGGACAAAAAATGGGAGTTTACTCCGTTTGCAAACCCCGGAGATGAGGTTTTTGCAGCTGATTGGCTTGGTGAGGTAAAGGAGGGGTGGTTACCTCATAAAATAATGGTTCCGTTCTCGTTTGATGGCAATTATACAATTAAATCAATTGCATCTGCAGGTGAGTACACTGTAAACGACACCATTGCTGTTCTCTCTAACGAATCGGGAGAGAGTATTAATGTAACTATGAAACAGAAATGGCCTGTAAAGCTTGCCATTACAAAATATAGGAACAAACCGAGACCATTCCGTATAATGGAGACGAGAATTCGCGTAATTGATACATTCAACCCAATAGCAGAGGGGGGTACAGGTTTTATTCCGGGACCATTCGGAAGTGGCAAGACTGTCCTACAACACGCAATATCTAAACAGGCAGATGCAGATGTAATAATTTTTGCAGCTTGTGGAGAGAGAGCAAACGAGGTTGTTGAGATCTTTACAGAGTTTCCTAAGCTTGAAGACCCACGCACAGGAAGGAAGCTTATGGAGAGAACCACAATTATCTGCAACACTTCAAATATGCCAGTTGCAGCCAGAGAGGCTTCGGTTTATACCGCAATGACAATAGGAGAGTATTATAGAGCAATGGGGTTAAAAGTTCTTCTGCTTGCAGACTCTACATCACGCTGGGCACAGGCTCTCCGTGAAATGAGTAACAGGATGGAGGAGCTTCCAGGGGCAGATGCCTTCCCAATGGACCTGCCTGCAATTATCTCAAGTTTCTACGCAAGAGCCGGGATTGTTAATCTTAATAATGGTCAAACAGGTTCTGTCACATTTATCGGAACTGTCTCTCCTGCAGGAGGTAACCTTAAAGAGCCGGTTACCGAATCTACTAAAAAAGCTGCTCGGTGCTTCTTTGCACTATCTCAGAACAGGGCAGACAGAAAGAGATATCCCGCGGTAGATCCGATTGACTCCTACTCGAAATATCTGGAGTACCCTGAGATTATAGAAGACTTTAAAAACAGAATCGCAGAGGATTGGGTAGAGAAGGTCCTGCGTGGAAAAAACATTGTACTTAGAGGTAAAGAGGCATACGAGCAGATCAATATCTTGGGAGATGATGGAGTCCCTCTAGAGTATCATAAGAGGTACTGGAAATCTGAACTGATGGACTTTGTGATTCTTCAACAGGACGCATTTGACAAAATTGATGCAAACTGCCCTATGGAGAGGCAAAGTTATATGTACTATCTTGCGCTTGATATTTGCGAAAGAGAATATGAGTTCGAAGATTTTGAAGAGTGTGGAAATTTTTACAAGAAGATAATTAATATTTTGCGCCAAATGAACTATTCGCTCTTTAAGAGTGAAGATTTCAATAAATACGAGGAG
This sequence comes from uncultured Muribaculaceae bacterium, assembly GCA_964351405.1. Taxonomy (GTDB): domain Bacteria; phylum Bacteroidota; class Bacteroidia; order Bacteroidales; family UBA932; genus Bact-08. The sequence continues at coordinate 6,371 of CAYGOE010000019.1, forward strand.
CAACTTAATACCGAATTGAACAATGGCAAGTAAAGCATTTCAGAAGATTTACACCCAGTTGGAGTCTATAACAAAGGCAACAGTTGCACTAAGAGCACAAGGAATTACCAATGAAGAGCTTGCAACTGTAGACGGGCGTCTGGCTCAGGTTGTGAAAATTAAAAGAGATCTAATCACTCTTCAGGTATTTGCGGGTACAGAGGGTATTCCTACAAATGCAGAGGTTATCTTCTTTGGCGAACCCCCTTCACTGAATGTGAGTGAAGATCTTTCGGGACGTTTTTTAAATGCATACGGCGACCCGATTGACAATGGTCCCAAAGTGGAAGGTGAGAGTCGTTTTATTGGAGGCCCATCTGTCAACCCTTACAAGAGGATGCAACCTTCGGAGATAATACCCACCGGAATTGCAGGAATTGACCTTAATAACACCTTGGTTTCCGGACAGAAGATTCCATTCTTTGCAGATCCAGACCAGCCCTACAATCAGGTAATGGCACAAGTTGCACTCAGAGCAGATGTAGATAAGATTATTCTCGGAGGGATGGGGCTGACAAATGATGACTACCTCTATTACAAACAGGTTTTCGAAAATGCAGGTGCTCTTAATAAAATCATAAGTTTTGTAAACACTACCGAGCAACCCCCTGTTGAGAGGCTGCTTATTCCCGATATGGCACTAACAGCCGCAGAATATTTTGCGGTAGATAAGAACGAGAAGGTACTGGTCTTACTTACCGATATGACCCTCTACGCAGATGCATTAAGCATTGTGAGCAACCGTATGGACCAGATTCCGTCAAAGGATTCAATGCCGGGCTCTCTCTACTCTGACCTTGCTAAGATATATGAGAAAGCGGTACAACTGCCTGATGGTGGCTCAATCACAATAATAGCTGTTACAACGCTAAGTGGAGGTGACATAACACACGCAATTCCGGATAATACCGGATACATAACTGAGGGACAACTTTTCCTAAGGACAGATTCAGATACCGGAAAGGTAATTGTTGACCCTTTCCGTTCACTTTCAAGGCTTAAGCAGCTGGTTATCGGCAAAAAGACCAGGGAAGATCACAACCACGTTATGAATGCTGCAGTAAGGCTCTATGCAGATGCTGCTAATGCAAAAACCAAACTCGAGAACGGATTTGATCTTAGTGACTATGACCTGCGTTGTCTAAACTTTGCAAAAGATTACTCGAACAAGCTGCTATCCATAGAGGTTAATATTAACACAACCCAGATGCTCGACACAGCCTGGGAGCTCTTTGCAAAATATTTCACACAAACAGAGGTGAGTATTAAGGAAGAGATGACTCAGAAATACTGGAAGAACTGATACTATTAGAGAATGGCAATTAAATTTCAATTTAACAAAACATCGCTTAACGATCTTAACAAACAGCTTAAGGTTAGGATAAAAGCGTTGCCAACTCTAAAAAACAAAGAGTCTGCGCTTAGAATGGAAGTAAAAAAAGCAAAGGGCAAATCTGAAGAACTAACAAAACAACTCTCAGATGCCCTTGAATCTTACAACTATCTTGCAGGACTCTGGAATGAATTTGAATCCGGGTTAATAACCGTTAAAGATGTTGAACTTGATGTTGTCAAGATTGCAGGAATTCGAACTCCTTTACTCAAAGATGTGATTTATGATGTAAAACCTTTTAATCTTTTCGTAAAACCTCTCTGGTATAGTGACGGTATTAAAATCCTCAAGCGACTTGCTCAGCTTGGGATTGAGTCTGAGGTCTATCTGGAAAAGATGAGGCTCTTGGATCGCGCCAGGAAAAAGACAACCCAAAAGGTTAATCTTTACGAAAAGGTCCAGATTCCCGGCTATCAGGAGGCAATCCTCAAAATAAAACGCTTTATGGAAGATGAGGAGAACCTCTCAAAAGCTTCACAAAAAATTGTCAAAAAAAGAAAGCAGCAGGAGGACAATGTATGATAGTAAAAATGGATAAATACTCTTTTATTGTCTTTCATAAAGAGCTTGACCCCTTTCTGGAAAGAGTTCAGGGGCTCGGAATGGTAGACATTTCAAGAGAGAATAAAGCTATAGATGACCACTCAAAAGACCTTTTTGGAGTAAATAAAAGCTATTTAAATACCATAAAGAGGCTAAAGGCTCAGTTTGAATCTGCAGATGAGCAGGATCAAAAAAGGATAGTGCCAATAGAAGACTTATCTGGGTTAACGGACAATGAACTTCTTAGCTATGCACAAGAGAGTTTAAACAACAAAGATCTTTGGGAACAGGAGTCTGACCAGCTCAAAAAAGAGTTTGAAGAGTCAAGTTTATGGGGAATTTTCCATAAAGAGGAGATTGCCCGAATTGAAAAAATCGGCTACACTTTGCATCTGTACATAGTCTCTGAGAAAAGCTATAAACCTGAGTGGGAAAGTGAATATGTTCTTCAAATATTCAACCAAGTCAACGGGAAGATCTTTTTTGCCATACTGGTCCCTAAAGGGGAGGAGTTTCGTTTTGATCTCCCGGAGAGTAAGCAACCTCAGAAATCGTGTGATTTTCTTAAATCCAGATTAGAAGAGCTTAGCAGCAAAATTATTGCCATCAATAAAACCATTCTCGCTCTCAGCCTGGAAACTAACAGGCTTGAGGTGGCAATGAGAAAACAGGCTTGTGAACTGGATCTATATTTAGCTGGTCAGTCATCTCAGAGAGAGGCAGAGGGAACAATTGCCCTGCTAACAGGATTTGCTCCTGTTGATAATAGAGATACAATAAAAGCTGCACTGGAAAGCGAAGGGGTATATTACCTTATTGAGGAGGCAGTAAAGGCAGACAACCCTCCTGTGAAGTTGAAAAACAATTTTTTTGCAAGATTGTACGAGCCAATAGGGGATCTCTATATGCTTCCCAAATATGGAGAGTTGGATCTTACCCCCTATTTTGCCCCCTTTTATATGCTCTTCTTCGGTTTATGTCTCGGGGATATGGGCTATGGGCTGGTACTGTTGATTGGCTCAACAATTGCCAAGTTCAAACTTAAGAAATTCAGAGGATATCTTACTCTTATACAGTTTCTTGGACTGGGTGCAGTTCTTATGGCCTCTCTTTCGGGTGTCTTTTTCGGGGCCTCACTTAAAGACCTCATTCCTATGGCTGACTCAGTAAAGGAGCTCTTCTTCACAGACCTTAAGATGTTTTGGTTTGCAATAGTTTTCGGGCTTTTCCAGATAGTGTTTGCAAGATTGCTCAATGCAGTCTACTCTATCATTACAAAGGGGTGGCAATACGGAATGAATAATATCGGGTGGTCAATTCTAATAATTTGGGCATCACTTAAATACGCCTCAACTATGTCAGAAGATATTACTGTTCCACTCTTTATGAACTATGCTGCGATTGCAGGTGCTTTTTTAATACTGGCCTTCTCCTCCGATAGTAAAAACATATTTGCACGTATAGGAAGCGGAGTTGTTGCCTTCTGGGATGTAACATCTCTATTCGGAGATATGCTATCATATATTAGACTCTTTGGACTAGGCACAGCCGGTGCAATATTAGGGATGGTTGTCAACTCTGTAGCAATAAGTATGTCAGGAATCCCATATATGGGATGGTTTCTGGCGGCACTAATGTTACTGGTAGGACACCTTTTAGTGCTGATGCTATCTAGTCTTGGAGCTTTTGTACACCCTATGCGTCTGACCTTTGTCGAGTTTTACAAAAATGCAAGCTTTGCAGGAGGAGGGAGACCTTTCCGGCCACTTGGAAAAGAGCCACTATAGAAGAGAATAAAAATTGAATTAAATAAATATTAAATTAAAAAATTATGGAACAAACATTACCACTAATCCTGGCCTATACCGGAATGGCCCTTATGCTTGCACTATCTTGCATAGGCAGTGCTATAGGTGTTACAATGGGCGGTAACGCCACTATCGGAGCTCTTAAAAAGAATCCGGAAATTTTTGGATCTTCAATGATTTTATGTGCACTCCCTTCAACTCAGGGTCTTTATGGATTTGCCGGGTTCTTCCTTATGCTTAACAGTCTTAAAGAGATTGCTGTACTCAGTCTTAATCAAGGGTTGGCTGTTTTTGCAGTAGGTGTTGCTCTTGGAGTAGTTGGTCTTTTTTCTGCAAAGCAGCAGGCCTCTCTTGTAGCTAACGGTATTGTAGAGATGGGTAACGGTAACGACGTTTTCGGAAAGACAATGATTCTTGGTGTATTCCCGGAGTTGTATGCAATTCTTGCTTTTGCTGCAGCATTCCTTGCACTTCCTGCATAAAGATTTCAAACAAAAAAGATTGGGTGTTAAGGTTAATTTTCGTATCTTAACACCCTTGTTTTATTATTGATATTCATATATAAACTTCTTATTTTATGGCTCTTATAAAATCTATATCGGGTATCAGAGGTACCATAGGAGGAGAATCCGGATCATCGTTTACACCTTTGGATATTGTTAAATTTACATCTGCATATGCATCGTTTATAAAGCAGCGTGCAGGTAAAAAAAGCAGGTACAGAGTTGTTCTGGGAAGAGATGCACGTATCTCCGGAGAGATGTGCGACCATATCGTGTGCGGTACTCTTACAGCCTGTGGTATTGATGTTATCAATGCAGGTCTGGCCTCCACACCAACAGTAGAGATGGCGGTTATCTTTGAACGGGCAGATGGTGGCATTATTCTCACTGCATCTCACAATCCAAAAGAGTGGAATGCTCTTAAACTTCTGAATGAGAAGGGAGAATTTCTTGATGCACAAGATGGAGAAAAACTCCTTGATATAGTTGAGGCCGGAGTTTATGAGTTTAGTGATGTAGACAATCTGGGAATTATTACCAAAAAAGATTTTACAAAACAGCATATAGAGGCTGTACTCTCCCACCCTCTTGTCGATACAGAGGCTATATATCGAGCTGGATTTACTGTTGTGCTGGATTCCGTTAACTCTGTTGGAGGAATTGTTATGCCTGCTTTACTCGAGGCAATGGGTGTTAATGTCATCAAAATTAACTGTGAACCGAACGGTAGATTTCCTCACAACCCGGAGCCACTTCCCGAACATCTGACACAGCTATCTTCTACTGTAGTAAAAGAGGGGGCAGATTTGGGCATTGCGGTTGATCCCGATGTGGACAGGCTTGCCCTTATTAATGAAGATGGAAATGCATTTGGAGAGGAGTACACCCTTGTTGCGGTTGCAGATTATGTTCTAAAACACACAAAAGGGGCGACAGTATCTAATCTATCCTCCTCAAGAGCGCTAAGGGATATAACAGAGGCTGCAGGTGAGAGCTACTATGCATCTGCAGTGGGAGAGGTAAATGTTGTAACAGAGATGAAGCGGGTTAATGCTGTAATAGGTGGCGAAGGAAACGGAGGTATCATTGTTCCGGACCTACATTACGGGAGGGATGCATTAATAGGGAGTGCGCTTATTCTCAGTTTTCTGGCAAAAGAGAGATGCACTTTGTCCGAACTTAAAAAAAGGTATCCTCTATATTCAATCTCTAAGAACAGAATTGATCTCTCGCAAGAGACAAACATTGACCATATCTTAACTGAGATAAAAAAAATTTATAGCCAAGATAAAATGTGCGAGGTAGATGGATTAAAGATAGATTTTGAGGAGCAAAAAAAATGGGTGCATCTTAGGAGATCAAATACAGAGCCTATTATCCGCATATATGCGGAGGCTCCTACACTTGAACAAGCCAACTCACTGGCAACAAAAATTATGTCGGACATTAAAAACTTATAGAGATGTTTTCATTCAGAACAACACCGCTGCTGGAACAGCCGGATATAGTATTGAAGAGCGGAAGAGTTGCCATTTTATGTAATCAGACTGCCTGGCACCCTGGAAATGGGGAGTATCTTTTTGAGACACTATACTCAAAGGGGATCCTTAAAAGGGTCTTCACTCCCGAGCACGGCCTCTTTGGAGAACTTCAGGATCAGGCTAAACTAGATAAAACTGATGTATATAATAATCTTGGTATGAAGGATTGTGAGTTTGTTTCACTATATGGAAGCGAGGAGGAATCACTTAACGCACAGGCCTCTAAACTTACAGATATTGACGCTCTCATAATTGAACTTCAGGATGTTGGATCTCGATACTACACCTTTAACACTACAATATTAAATCTGTTTAAGACTCTCAAAAGAGAGGGGATAAACCTGCCCGTCTATCTGGTGGACAGAGTGAATCCTGCCGGCAGACAGGTTGAGGGAACAATGTTAAAAGAGGAGTATGCCTCTTTTATAGGTATTGAGGGAATAGTCCATCGCCACGGTCTTACAATAGGCGAGATGGCTCACTATCTATACAATGAAATCAATGCAAAATTCCCGCTCCATATTATATCTTATCAGGCAGAGGAGTCTTATAGCAATATGCTACCCTGGAGTATTCCCCCTTCTCCCAATATCCCCGGACTCTTTACTTGTAATTTTTATAGTGGGCAGTGTCTATGGGAGGGAGCCAACGTTAGTGAAGGGAGAGGCACAACAAGACCCTTTGAGATGTTTGGTGCACCCTATATGGAGTCTCTGACAGGTTATAATAGAAGAGAGGGCTACAAAAACTGGAACGACCCGAATCACCCTATCTATGACCCCGCTGTCTATATACGCTGGACAAAATTTATTCCGGTATTTCATAAATATCAGGGAGGGACCTGTTTCGGATTTCAGCTTCACCCTCTGCCCGGAATCAACTACCACGCACTGGCACACAATTTGCGTATTATGAACTTTGTTTTTAAAAACTGTCCCGAATTTGCATTCAGAGAGGGTAAATATGAAGCAGGGAACGACAAAACGGCAATAGAGCTGCTACTTGGAGACAATTTGCTTCTTAACTATGTTCAGAATAGAGCAGATTGGGAGGATGTAAAAGAGCATTTGAAGCTGGAGGAGCAAAAATGGATCAGAAAGGTTAAGAAGACACTTCTTTATGAAACTCCACTGTTCAGAAGCAAGTAATAATAAACATTTTATATAATAAACATATTAATAATTGAGAAATGTCAAATCCGGTTTTATCAGAAAAAATATTCAGAGAATCAACCAGTATCTCATACAGTGAAACAATGACAGTAAAAGGGACTGCGATGAAATCCCTCATATTGATTTTTATGGTACTCGCAGGAGCATCCTACACCTGGAAAGTTTTTTATGAATCACTTAACTCCGCTGCCGTTAACCCCTGGATGTGGGGTGGGTTAATCGGAGGCTTAATTACTGGTGTTATAATTAGTTTCAAACCAAACCTTGCGCAGTATCTGGCGCCTGTTTATGCGGTACTACAGGGTCTATTCCTTGGGGCCATATCTGCTATGTTTAACAATACATTTGCATTGACAGCTCCGGGAATAGTGATAAATGCTACTCTTCTTACAATTGTCACCGCTCTTGTAATGCTTCTTATTTACAGAGCCAATATTATAAAAGTAGACGGAAAATTTGCAAGAATTATGTTTATTGCCGTAAGTGCAATCGGCTTCTTCTATCTGATCAGTATTGTGCTTAGTATGTTTGGGGTAAACCTGACAATGCTTCACAACAGCAGCCCTCTTAGCATAGGTATAAGCATTGTGATTGTAATTGTTGCAGCCTTCTCACTACTTATGGATTTTAATTTTATTGAAAAAGCATCTGCTGCCGGTGCTCCAAAGTATATGGAGTGGTACGGAGCTTTTGGGCTTATGGTAACCCTTATCTGGCTCTATCTGGAGTTGCTTAAACTTCTTGCAAAATTTGCCGGCAACAGAAACTAAGTTAGATAAATAGAACTAATAGAGATAAATATTTGCTTAATAACAATATTTTTGTACATTTGCAGCCCCATAATAATATAAATTATACCAAAATGAAAAATGGAATCCATCCCGAAACCTACCGTCTTGTAGCTTTCAAGGATATGTCAAATGAGCACGTATTTATTACCCGCTCTTGTGCAAACACCAGAGAGACACTTGTTCACGAAGGTGTAGAGTATCCGGTTATCAAACTTGAGATCTCAAACACATCACACCCTTTCTATACAGGTAAGATGAAACTTGTAGATACTGCAGGGCGTGTTGACAAATTCCTCAACAGGTACAAGAACATTAAAAAGTAATCTTTATAAAAAAAAAATAAAAGCTGCCTCCTATCAAACGAGAGGCAGCTTTTTTTATACTCTTAAATTTATAATTTGACTTGATTACCTGAGTTGAAATATTACAGGGAATACATAAACAACCGAAACGCTCTCTCCTTTATGTTTCCCGGGTGTCCAGGCAGGAGACAAACTTACCACTCTTACAGCCTCCTCATCCAGGAGTTTGTGTACCCCTCTTATCACTTTTACATTATCAAGAATGCCCTTTTCATCAATAAGGAACTGTACGATAACCCTACCCTGAATTTTTGATGACCTCGCTTCGGGAGGATAGACTAGCCTCTCTGCAACCCATCTTGTAAATGTATTTTCATCTCCACCCATAAATGAGGGTTTTACCTCAACCATCATAAAGGGTAACTCTTTTTTGGAAGTATCGGAGAGTTCAATATTTGATTGATCTGTTGAAATATTCATTTGAGAGTCTTTCCTGATAATAGAGTTACCATCTGCCTTATTAAAGGCGACAAATGTGAATAGAAGCGTTAATGTTAGCAGGGAGGCCGATACGGCAAAAAATCCTGCTCTCTTTTGTTCCAGATTTTCCATTTTTTTGAATCTTTTTAATGTTAATGATTTATTAAGGCTGCTGGATAGATAGGGAGATGCTCCGAATTGTGAATTCAGCAACAGATTTCTGTAATAATTAATTGAACCGCCACCCTTTAAGACATCTCTGTCTGCCTGAAACTCGTGAGTCTCAATGAGAAGTTTTTTGAAAATATATATTACCGGGTTAAACCAAAGAAATATTGAAATAAAGTTAACTAACAGAATGTCTGCTGAGTGGTGTCTAAAAATGTGAGCAAATTCGTGCTTAATTATATATTCCTTGTCGAAGTCATCTGTAGAGCAGTTTATAAATATATTGTTCATAAATGAGAATGGGACATCCACTCTTTTACTGCTAACTATTGTGTATTTTCCAAAACCAACTCTCACTGAATCAAGGTAAATTGTTGAAATTTTTACCAGGTGAACAATTATGAACAGTAAATAGAGGGCAGAAATTGAGGTATAGAGATACCAAAAAATATTTTTAAGCATTTTGAGAGTGAGAATAGTAGAATCGGATGAAGATAGTCCGGTTGTATCTGCTCCTATTACAATAGGGTTGAGATTTATTCCGAAAGGTGATGAAAGCTCCACCGGAATAGAGATAAGTGGAAAAACAGAGGTGGCAATGAGGGAAAAAAGGATGTAGACTCTTTGAAAAGTATAGCTTATCTCTTTTATTGTAATCAATCTAAAGATTATGTACAACAGAGCGCCACAAAAAAGTGACTCTACAAAATATGATATTAATGCATTCATTACAGCAGATTGTTAATGTACTATTTAACCTTTGTCTTTTTTTGACTCTCCATAATTTTCATAATTTCATTAACCTCCTCAAGGGTTATCTCCTCCTTTTTAGAGAGAAAAGAGACCAGATTAGGTAACGAATTTGAAAAAAACGAGTGCAGAACGCCTTTCATATAGACATTCAGATATGCTTCACGCTCAATTAAAGGAAAGTAACAGTGGGTTTTTCCATAGGTGATATGTGAGACAAACCCCTTTTTTTCAAGGATTCTCACTATTGTAGATACAGTATTATATGCCGGTTTCGGATCCGGCATATCCTCGAGCAGATCGTTAACAAACGCCTTTTTTCTGCTCCACAGTGGCTGCATTATCTGCAACTCTGCTTTAGTCAGTTCGTTAATCTCTTTTTTCTTCATATCACTATTAAACTATTAAGTTAGTTTTATAACTAATCTTTTAGTTAACAAAAATCTTGCCACATTTAAAACAATTCTGAATGGAGTTGTTTTGTATATTTGTATAATGAAAATTACAGATTTTGATTTGGTAGCGTTATCAGATGAGTATAACAATCCTAACTACTTTACAGACGATCCTGTAAAGTATCCGAAGTACTTTTACGATAATTACAATCAGGGTAAATCTACTCTTCAGGATATAGAGATATCTGCAATTCTTTGTGCCCATCTTGCCTGGGGGAGAAGGGAGATAATTGTAAAGAGTTGTGAAAGGCTGATGGATGAGATGAGATGGTCACCTTTTGAATATGTAATGAGCGGCAAATACCGGAACGACAATATTAGTCTTCACAGGACAATCAAATGGAGTGAGATAGCAAAAATTTGCACGAATCTCCGGGGGTTCTACTTGAACAATGAGTCACTTGAGATACTATCTCCGCAAATGATACGAGAGAAGATATTTGGCAGAAGAGCAGACCCAAAAGCTGCCAATAAAAAGATACATATGTTCAGAAGATGGATGGTTAGAGATGACTCAAAGGTAGATTTGGGCATCTGGAAGAGAGTAACTCCTGCAGAACTTGTAATTCCTCTGGATGTGCACGTTCACCGGAATGCTCTTTCGCTTGGTATAACTTCTCGCAAAAGTGCAGACATTGTTACTGCACAAGAGATTACAAATTATCTTAAACTTATTTTTCCGGAAGATCCCTGCAAAGGTGACTTTGCTCTGTTTGCCTACTCTTCATCAAAAACTAAAAAATAGTTGTAACTTTACCCCGAAGTGAAATAACCCGATGGCTAATCTATTTATAATATCCGGTTGTAACGGAGCCGGAAAGACAACTGCTTCATATACAATTCTTCCGGAGATGCTCTCCTGCAAAGAGTTTGTAAATGCAGATGAAATAGCCAGAGGACTCTCCCCCTTTAAACCGGAGAGTGTCTCAATTCAAGCCGGCAAAATTATGCTGGAGAGAATTCAGAATCTTATATCTAACGGCACAGATTTTGCATTTGAGACTACGCTTGCTACAAGGACACACGCCAATGTAATCAAATATGCACAGGCAAGCGGATATAAAGTGACTTTGGTATTTTTCTGGTTAAACCTTCCAAGCCTTGCAGTAGAGAGAGTTAAGATGCGAGTAGCGTCAGGGGGTCATAATATTGAAGAAAAAACTATCCGAAGACGATACGATATTGGAATAAAAAACCTATTTTCGCTATATATTCCGTTGTGTGAATACTGGATGATAATAAATAACTCCTCGATCCCTCAAGAACTTATAGCTGAGGGAGGTAGCAAAATGGAACAAAAAATTTACAACAAACCTACCTACAACAAAATTGCTAATTATGAGCGAAATAGAGACTAGAGAGCTACGAGAAAACATTCTCAATGGTTTGAATATCGCCCTACATCGCCTTATTCAGGAAAAAAAGAAAAGTAATTCCGAACTGGCCATCTCAAACAGAGGAAAGGTGGTAAAAATACGAGCCACAGAATTATAATTTTCTTTATTAGTTATGTTTACTAAAAAAATTTTAACACTACTGCTAGCAATTATTGGCAGTAGTTTTTTATTTTCACAGGTTAGACTCTCTACAGCTTTTGACTCAGGAAGTATCGGAAGCTACATATTACTGGATTCTGTCTGGGTAAAAAGGGGAGTCAATGACTCCATCCTAACACTCTCATATGAAATTGAGTCAAGATTTGATCCACTGAACCCTATTGATACTGCTTTAAGGCCAAGTGCCAGATGGTATCACTTTAAAATGGAGGGTGTTAAAGATAAACAGCTCTTTTTGACAATAAAGAACTCAGAAGTAATACGACCATTCTACTCCTACGATGGTGTTAACTATACAAGATTTGAATCAGGAGAGAATATCTACAGAGGATCTATAAACAAAATATTTACTCGGGACACAGTTTACATCTCTCATTTTGTGCCATATCCTTACTCAAGAAACCGGAATAAGGTTGATCAATGGAGGGTAATGCCCAATATTAAACACGAGGTTATTGGGACAAGCTATCTGGGCCTACCTATTGAGATGCTAACCATTACAGATGAGAGTGCAAAGGATAGTGATAAAAAGAGAGTGTGGATTCACTCACGCTCCCACCCTAGCGAATCTCCTGCCAGCTGGCACCTGGAGGCTATGGTAGACATTATTACATCCGATACCCCTTTCGGCAAAGAGTTGAGAAAAAATGCAATCTTCTATGTTGTTCCATTTATTAATCCTGACGGGGTAATGGGAGGGTTCTCCAGATCTTCCTCTACAGGGGTCAATATTGAGATCAACTGGGACAGACCAGATTCTCTCACAATGCCTGAGATAAAAATTTTAAAACAAACTTTGGAGAGATTGACCTCAAATGCACCGATGGACCTAATGCTTAATATGCACTCTCAGATATCCAGCTCAGTTACATATTGGATTCACACAGCTGAGTCTACAACAGAGAGGTTCCTTAAAGAGCAGTTGTTGCTCTCCAGCTTGACAATCAACTATTCACCATACTACAGGGCTGTAGATCAAAGTTTCTCTGCAGTAGCCCCGAGATATTTTGAGGGGTGGATTTGGGAAAAATTTAAGGAGAGAAGCGTTGCCATTACATTTGAAACACCATATACTTTCTATAACCAAGATAGAAGTGGAACTTGGGTATCAATAGATAACCTTCGTGAACTGGCATATTCTTCACTCTATGCAATAAGTGATATGATGAATTTGGGAAGAGAGGATAGGATTCTGCTTGATAACGAAACGGGGAAAAAACCTCGTAATTGGGAAGTTTCAAATGACACAAAAAACATCTTCTTTGGAGATTCTTTTTTTATCTCTCAAAAAGAGGGTGCAAAAATACGAGTTGTATCTCCTCAATTGGAGAGAGGTAACTATGAGCTATACCGTTGGGTTGTGGGACCTGCAGATGAAGTATTTCCTGAGGATACTAATATTTGGCTTAAGGTAGAGAGGGTCAAATTAAGAGATAGCGGGAAGATTAGATTTAGATATAAATCATCAAAAAAAGGAGAAAAAATTGACTCATTTCTCATATTAAAACGTGACAATCTATAAAGTAGAGAGATTTTTTAATAACTTTGCACCATAATGCGGCAGTAGCTCAGTCGGTAGAGCATCAGCTTCCCAAGCTGAGGGTCGTGAGTTCGAACCTCATTTGCCGCTCTTTTTTAAGCATCAAATTTTAAGGCACTTTAATATGGCTAACACTTTTTAAGGTGCTTTTGTTTATTTATGTAGTTATCATATAATTTTCTAAATTTGATCAATATTTTAATATGAACGAACTACTTCAAAACTATATCTCTTCATATCAAGTGAAGCTTTATATAAAAAATATGGTTTGTATCCGCTGTAAAATGGTGGTCAAAGCAGAGCTGGAAAAGCTCGGTATAGATTATATATTGATTGAACTAGGACACGTTGATATAGCCTCCCAAATAAGCTCAGAACAGATGTCACAACTGGATATTGCACTTAAAAGATTCGGACTGGAACTTATGGATTGTAAGAATAGTGTTTTGATAGAGAAGATTAAGTGTATAATTATAGAGACAGTAAACTACTCCGAGGACAAAATAAAGGTTAATCTATCTGATTACATCAGCGATAAACTTAATTACAACTACACCTATCTGGCAAGCCTCTTTTCTGAGGTGACCGGTATCACAATAGAGAGATTTTATATTGGCCATAAAATCGAAAAGGCAAAGGAGTTGTTGGTTTACAACGAACTCAATCTTACAGAAATAGCTTTCAATTTAGGCTATAGCAGTGTAGCCCACCTATCAAATCAATTCAAGAAATACACTGGTTTAACTCCCTCTCACTTTAAAAAGCTCAAGAATAAAAGACGGTTAATGCTCGAGAATCTGTGAATGATGTAATGTTTCCGGATAATAGTATAACGTTTTTTTATTAAAAGAGTGTCAAATTTACATTAGAACGATTATTCTTTTTTATAATCGAAACTGGGGTTATTTCATCTTAGGAGGGATGGAAACGATGGGAAATTTACTTTATATTTTAGCAGTTCTTTTGATTATTGCCTGGCTAGTAGGGCTGGTGGGATTTAATCTTGGAGGTATTATCCATATACTTCTTGTTTTTGCAGTTGTTGCAATTCTTTTACGAATAATTCAGGGTAGGAGATACAGGTAGTTTACCTAAATACTTTTATTATGAAACACCCATGACTTAAAAATTCGCCAAAGGGGATGAAAATATTTTAAGATAATTTAGATTTGTATCGAACAAATCTAAATTAACAGGAAATGGAAGAAGTATCCTTTCGTCAAGTTGTATCACGAGGCTGTGGTATAGACGTACACCAGAAGATTGTTGTTTCAACAATTTCAGGAGAAGGCCTTCGGACTCAGACCCGCGAGTTCAGTAGCATAACAAGTTCTTTGACAGAAATGAAAGATTGGTTATTAGACAATGGGATAACGCACGTAGCTATGGAGAGCACTGGCGTTTACTGGAAACCCGTGTACAACATTCTTGAACCCAGTGGCATCAAGGTATGGATAGTGAATGCCCGTCATATCAAGTATGTTCCCGGTCACAAGACAGATAAGAAAGACAGTGCTTGGATTTGCAAGTTACTTTTGGCAGGCTTATTAAAACCGAGTTATGTACCACCCAAGGCACAACGCGACCTGAGAGATTTAACCCGTTACCGTAACAAACTGGTACAAAACATTGCATCTGAGAAGAACCGTATAATACGTATATTGGAAGATTGCAATATAAAACTCTCCAGTATGATTAGCTCCACAAGCGGTGTTACGGCAACAAAGCTGATAGATAAGTTGTGCGATGGTAAGATAGTATCCAGAGAGGATATAGAAGAAGTTTATCACGGTAAGCTCCAGTGCAGTAAGGATGATTTGTATGAAGCTTGCCAGGGCTTTATCACCGACCATCACATATTTTTACTTCAAACAATAAAGCGGGATATAGAATCAACAGAGAGTATCATCTCCGAGATCAGTTCACGGATTAAAGAGAGCTTGTTGGAATACGAGAACGCAATAGAAGCACTAAGAGGTATTCCCGGGTTAAATACAAAGACTGTAGAAGATCTGATTGCAGAAATAGGATTAGATATGAGTGTCTTCCCGACAGAGAAACACTTGGCCTCTTGGGCAGGGATGTCTCCCGGGAACAATGAGAGTGCAGGTAAAAAAAAAGCGGAAGAACCACCCACGGGAACAAACAGGTGAAAGCAGTAATAACGGAAGCCGCTTGGGCAGCAACAAGGACCAAAAATACATTTTACTCTGCGAGATATCACAGGTTGGCAGCAAGAAGAGGCAAAAAGAGAGCCTTAATAGCAGTAGGACATTCGATCCTGAAGTCTGTCTTCCACGTGTTAACCGGAGAGGAAGGTTACAAAGAGCTTGGAGCTGATTATGTGAACCAACGGGTAGAAAAACGACGGAAGCTCTACCTGAAAAAAGAGCTGGAAAAGTTAGGGTATGATGTCTTGCTCACACAACAGGAGCGACAAGCAGGATAGAAAAACAATTAAAGGTCGAGTATTACTGGTACCCGCTATTTACGAATAGCAAGGAACCCGATTATGAAACTGATCTCAACAGCTAAGCGGCAAAGACAGTGACAAAGAGCACGTGTATGAAATTTTAATTTTTTAGCTGTTTACATAATAACGCCGAATAATAACCACGCATTTGTAAACCAATAAGTGCCCTCTTTTATTTTGTCAGGAATATAAATAATTAGCTTAAATCACTGAAAAACACCCTATTTAAGAGTAATAAATTATAAAGTATTTACGTATGAAATTATATATAAAAAATATGGTATGCATCAGGTGTATTATGGCTGTAAGAGCTGAACTCGTAAAACTCAGGGTCAACAATATTGTGGTTGAACTGGGAAAAGCGGAGTGCAAAGAGAACCTGACACAATCACAGCTGGAGATATTAAATCAGGGGCTACTTGAATGCGGACTTGCGTTGATTGAAGAGAAGAGATTGAAAACTATAAAAGATGTAAAATCTTCAATAGATGAACTTATCAACTCCTCTGAAGATAACCAAAAGACTAATTTATCTGACTATATAAGTAAAAAGATGCATTGTAACTATCCATATGTATCTAAGTTGTTTTCAAAATCAGAGGGGATAAGTATAGAAAAATACTACATACAAGAGAGAGTTGAGGTCGTTAAAGAGCTACACATTAACAATGGCCTCACACTTTCAGAGATATCTTACAGATTGAAATATAGCAGTGTATCTCATCTGTCAACCCAATTTAAGATTGTAACCGGAGTGAATGCATCCCATTTTAAAGATCTCACGAGAAATAGTAAACTTATACCCTCAAAAGTCTAACCAATTTAAAACGCTCATCCAGAATAAAAGATGGTATGAGATATATTAATACAAACTAACATTTTAAAAACGACTATTATGAATTTAGGAAAAATTCTTTTGGGAACACTGGCGGGATTGGCCGTTGGCGCAATGCTGGGTGTTCTCTTTGCTCCGGATAAGGGCTCAGAGACCCGTAAAAAAATCTCCAAAAAAGGTGAAGATTACGCCGAGGGGTTAAAAAGCAAGTTTAACGAATTTGTGGACAACCTCTCCGAAAAGGTTCAGGATATCAATGAAGCTGCACAGGAGAAGATAGAGGATGTGACCGGAAAGGTTAAAGAAAAATTTAATGCATAAGCTTAAATAATTGGCGATGGAAGAGCATAGAGAAAATAGTTTTGAAACACTTCTGATAAGGACGGAAGATTATTTAAAAACCAGTTTTGAGCTTTTTAAGTTAAATACTCTTAAAGAGGTATTGAAAGTGGTTTCTGCAGTTATAACAAGAATTACTGTTATGCTCTTTTTCTTTATGTTTTTCCTAATAGCCTCAATTGCCATAGCTATTCTGATTGGGAATACTCTCGGTAAGCTATGGTATGGATTTATGATTGTTGCTGTGTTTTACGGAATCATTGCAACAGTAATCTCCCTCTTTTTAAACAATTGGGTTAAAAATGTAGAGAGTAATTTCATAATTAAACAGATCCGGAAATAGATACAAATGAAAAACATAAATTCTAAAAGTGATCTGGATAGGAGCATATATGCCTTAACACAATTAAAAAGTGCTCAGGAGATATTGCTTAAAGCTCAATTTGAGAGGATCTTAGAGAGCCTTAAACCTGCAAATATTATAATAACAACATTTAGTGATATTGCAAATTCTCCGGATTTACTAAAGAGTATCCTAAGCACCTCTTTGGGATTAATTTCGGGATTTGTAAGCAAAAAAATCTTTGTCGGCTATTCAAATAACCCTTTCAGGAAATTTTTAGGGAATATTATCCAGATTGGGGTAACAACAGTAATATCTACTAACCCGGATGCGGTAAAAACCTTAGGTAATAAGTTTATTGGAACAATTTTTCAGAGAAAATCTAAATCTTAATGGCTATTATGGAAGATAGGCACATTATCCCCTTTTATATGAGAATCTCTATTTTCATAATCGGGATCTATTTTTTTGTATATATCCTTTTTATTGCTCAGGGAATAATTATTCCAATTATCTTCTCACTATTTTTCGCAATTGTTCTCAACCCGATAGTAAATCTCTTTGTCAGGTTTAAATTCAACAGAGTAATAGCAATAGCTCTCACTCTTACTTTTGCAATAATTTTTATTGCCACTCTCGGCACATTTCTAATTTCGCAGGCAAGCAGGTTTAGTGAGTCCTGGCCTGTGTTGGTCGAAAAATTCACGGAGTACCTTAATCAGTCAATTTCTTGGGCTTCTGACTATTTTAACATAAAACCTCAAAAGGTTGTAGAATGGGTTGCAAGTACAAAAAATGAGTTTATTCAACTGAGTGGTTCCTCGGTTGGGAAAACTCTGCTAAATATAGGCAGCGGGCTTTTTGCCCTATTGCTTATTCCGGTGTATGTATTTATGATACTATTCTATCAGCCTTTGCTTCTGAACTTTTTTCACAAACTTTTTGGAACCGGGAACCGAACCAAGGTAAATGATATTATTTCCCAAACAAAAATTGTTATACAGCGTTACCTTACCGGACTTTTTATTGAGACAATAATTGTTGCTACTCTAAATTCAATGGCTTTATTGATTCTTGGAATTGAATATGCCATACTTCTTGGTATCATTGGTTCACTTCTTAATCTTATTCCGTATATAGGAGGTTTGGTTGCTGTCGCAATGCCAATGATGATTGCCGTGGTAACAAAGACAACTGCTTGGTACGCTCTATATGTTCTTGTTCTCTATTATATCATTCAATTAATAGATAACAACTATTTAGTGCCAAAAATTGTGGCATCCAAGGTTAAGATTAACGCTCTTGTATCAATAATTGCAGTGATTTCATTTGGAGTTTTGTGGGGGATTCCCGGAATGTTCATCTCGATTCCGCTAACTGCAATAATAAAATTAATTTTCGATCGTATTGAATCTCTTAAGCCTTGGGGATTTCTCCTTGGAGATACTATGCCCACAACTACAAAACTCATTTTCAGAAAAAAAGCGTGAATCTTGTAACAATCCCACCATTTTTTGTAATGGCTTTATATCGGTTAAATGCGACCTTACAGATATATTACTAATACTTAATAATGATGAGTACAAAGCAAAAATTAGCTGATGACAACTTTAAGATCAGCGGTAACTGGGAGAACCAGCCCAAAAAACTTAAAGAGAGAATTCACAACAAAAGTAAAAGTATCGTAAAAGTATTCCGAGGAATTTGGATAGTTACTCTTTTACTTACTGTGTTTTTATGGCAATGCAGAAAAGACGACTTTACAGGTGAGATAAAGGGAATTTGTCCCGAAGTTATCTCTACAGACCCTGCAAACGGAGCGTCTAATGTTCTTCTTAACAAACAGATATCAGCAACCTTTAACAAGGCGATGGATGGTTTGACAATAAACACAACAACCTTCACTCTAAAGCAAGGAAGCACCTTTATCCCGGGGACAGTGACATATTCGGGAGTAGTTGCTGTTTTTACCCCCGCGGTTAATCTTGTTGCCAATACAGCGTATACGGCAACAATTACAAAAGGGGCGAAAGACCAGGCAAAAAGTTCAATGGTAGAAGACTATGTATGGAGCTTCACTACAGGTAGTGCGCCTGCAGTTGTCTCAACAGATCCTGCAAATGGTGTCTCCGGAGTTCCGCTGGGCAAGGTAGTCTCTGTACTTTTTAGCAAGCCAATGGGTATTGCCTCAATTAATTCAGGAACATTCCTTATTACACAAGGTGTCACTCCTGTTCCTGGTGTTATAACTTATTCAGGTAACACAGCTATGTTTACCCCGACTTCAGGTTTCACGGCAAATACAGTCTATACAGGAACAATCACTACAGGAGCAAAGGATGTTCTGGGTAATGCAATAATGAGTAATTATGTATGGAGTTTTAACACAGGAACCTTACCCCTTGTTATCTCAACTGATCCTGTTAACAATGCAGTAAATGTATCGTTGACTAAGATCATTTCGGCTACATTCAGCAAACCGATGGATGCAACAACTCTAAACAGCACTACATTTACTATTAAACAGGGGCTGAATGTTGTTCCAGGAACTTTTACCTATTTTGGAAATATCGTAACATTTACTCCATCTGCTCCACTTCTGCCAAGCACTCTTTACAGCGCAACTATAACAAGTGATGCTAAAGATGTAACGGGGAATAAACTCCCTGCAAACTATATCTGGAGCTTTACAACAAGCGCATTGCCTTTTGTAGTCTCTACAGATCCACTAAATAATGCTGTGAATGTAGAACTGGACAAAAAGATTACTGCAACTTTCAATACAGCAATGGACCCATTATCGATCAATTCAACAACATTTACCATTAAACAGGGTACAATTGTAATTGCCGGTATTGTTACATATTTTGGAAACATCGCAACATTCACTCCAAATATTGCTCTATCTCCGGGTACACTTTACACCGGAACTATTACATCTGGAGCTAAAGATGTTGCCGGTAACCAAATATCTACAAATTACAATTGGAACTTTACAACGGGTGCAGTACCTGTAGTAGTATCAACAGATCCTGTGAATAACGCGGTGAATGTAGCTATAAGCAAAGTCATAACAGCGACTTTCAGTAAGGCTATGGACGCATCTACACTTAACGCTGCAACGGTTACTATTAAGAATGGAGCAACACCGGTTACGGGTACTATAACCTATTTCGGTAACATCGTAACATTTACACCTAATGCTCCATTGTTGCCCGGCACTCTATACACCGGAACAATAACATCCGCTGTTCAGGATGCAACAGGTAACAACCTTGCAAACAACTATACCTGGAGCTTTACCACGGGTGCTTTACCATTTATCGTATCTACTGATCCTCTGAATTTAGCTATAAATGTTCCTCTGGACAAGGTAGTATCTGCCACATTCAGCAAGGCAATGGATCCGCTTACATTCAATAATACAACCTTTACAGTTAAAAAAGGTATTGTTAATGTTGCCGGGTCTGTAACATATTTTGGAATGAAGGGTTCATTTATACCTAATTCTAACCTGGATCCAAATACCGTATACACCTGTACAGTAACAAATAGTGTTAAAGATGCAACGGGAAACGCTATGGTTGCAAATTACACCTGGAGCTTTACAACCGGCAGTTTGCCGGATATCACGAGACCAACTGTAATATTAACATCTCCACTATCTAACGCAGTAAATGTTGCCGTCAGTTCTAATATCACAGCAACCTTTAGTGAACTTATGGATAACACATCAATCAATAATATAACATTTACTGTTAAAAATGGATTGATAGCTGTTGCAGGTTCCGTAACATATAGCGGATTGATGGCAACCTTTAATCCAAATCCAGATTTGTTACCAGGGACCACTTATCGTGCAACTATAACTACAGGGGCTAAGGATATTGCAGGAAATACACTTATCAGTAATTATGAGTGGGACTTTACGACAGCATCCCCTGCAGGTCCACTGGGTATTGATCTTAGAACCGCCGGTGCTTACGCTGTTTTAGCAGGATCGGGAGTATCAAATACAGGATTGACAATTATTAACGGAGATTTGGGAACAAGTCCAACCGGAACAGTAAATGGCTTCCCTCCCGGAATTGTGAACGGCGTAATCAATGCTGCCAATGCATTAGCAGCACAGGCTAAACTCGATCTTACAACTGCATTTAACGATGGAATGTCAAGATCTACAAGTGCTATAAGTCTTCCCGGAGATTTAAGTGGATTAACACTCACTCCAGGACTCTATGTCAACTCAACATCTGTACTCCTCTCAAGCGGGTCTGTATGGCTCGATGCTCAGGGTGACGCAAATGCGACCTTTATCTTTAAGATGGGCTCTACATTAACCTCCCTGGCAGGAACTTCGGTTGTTTTGAGCGGTGGTGCTCAGGCGAAGAATATCTACTGGATTGTTGGAACTTCGGCTACGTTGGGAACAAACTCCATATTTTATGGAAACATCCTTGCAGATCAGTCAATAACTCTTACAACCGGTGCCGTATTAAATGGAAGGGCACTTACGAGAATTGCTGCGGTGACACTGGATGCAAGTATAGTAACCAAACCATAAGTTGATTAAGACAAAACTTTATAAATGAAAATTTTATGTTACGTAAAATAATGACAATAATAGTGATGATGGCAGTTATAACTCTCTCATCACAGGCACAGGAGGGTATAAGACCTCAGCCAAAAATATGGTTTGGGTTCTCCGGTGCAGCAAATTTGAACTCCTATACCGGGACAACACAAAGGTTGAATACAGAATTGCTTGCCCCCGGTGCCTTTCACAATGGTTTTGGAGCAGGAATGTATACATCACTGCTTCTGGAGTACAGACCAAATCCTGTTTTGGGATTTATGTTAAATATTGGTTATGATGGCAAAGGTGGGAAGTTTCACACAGTGATGGCTCCTTGTAATTGCCCGGCAGACCTATATTCAAAAATCAACTATTTCTCAATAGACCCAAGTATCCGGATTGCCCCTTTTGCATCAAATTTCTATATGTTTTTTGGAGCAGGATACAGCTATAATATTGGATCTAATTTCCTTTATAAGCAGGAACTTCAGGAAGATGTATATTCCGAATTCAGTCATATGCAAAAAAACAGCTGGTCTACACACGTAGGAATAGGTTATGAGATACCACTGGCTACCAAAGATAGTCCAAACCAGGTCAATCTCTCTCCATTTATTATGTTTAAGCCATATTTTGGACAAGATCCCCGATCGATTGAGAGCTGGTCTATTTCAACTTTAAGAGTAGGTGTTGCTATCAAGTTTGGTAAAACCAAAGTAAAAAAACAGGAGCCTGTGGTCTATTATACTCCCGTTGTAACTACGATTGTACCTGTTGTACCAATTGTTGCTGAAAGAGATGTTCTGTTCACTATTCAGGTACCGGCAGCTATTCCGGTAAGAAGAGTGATTAAGGAGACTTTCCCTCTCAGAAACTATCTCTTTTTTGAAAAGGGATCTGAAGAGATTCCTGCCCGATATAATAAGTTGAGCAAGGCAGATGCGTTAAAATTTGACGAGGGCCAATTTATGAAACCCGAACCAAAGGACGTAACCCACAGATCTAAAAGGCAGCTTACTGTTTATAGTAATATCATAAATATTCTTGGATATCGGATGAAACAAAATCCTTCGCTTGAGGTTACCCTTATAGGGGCGTCTGCTGGAGATGGATCTGCACTGGGTCTGAGTTATGCTGAGTCTGTTAAAGATTACCTTGTTAACACCTTTGGAATTGGTGCTTACAGAATCAGAACAGAGGGTAGAAACCAGCCTTTGCTTCCATCGGAGCAACCGGGAGGAACCAAGTATCTTGTTCAACTTCGTGAAGGTGACAGGAGGGTAGATGTTGTCAGCAACACCGGCAACCTACTAGCTCCATTACAGATCTCGGTTGTAGAACAAGATCCTATTGACAGCAGAATATTCTTCAAAGTAGAAGATGGAAGCAAAAATGTCATAAAGTCCTGGGATCTTGATATTACAGACGAATACGGAATTGTTCAGCATTACGGTCCATTTACAAAATCTCAGGAAGGTATTTCCGGAAATAAAATTCTTAAGGATAATAAAAAGGGAACTTTCAAAGCAGTAATGACCGGAAAAACCAAAGATGATAATGTAATCCGAAAAGAGAGTACTTTTAAGTTATTGAGTAATGAGGCAACTGTAGAAGAAGGCTATCGTTTTAGCATACTTTTCGATTTTGATAAACCAACAGCAGTTGAATCTTATGACAAATTCTTGACTGATGTTGTTGCTCCGCTCATTAAAGAGAACGGAAGAGTTATTATTCACGGTCACACCGATATAATCGGAAATGAAGAGTACAATAACTATCTTTCAATTCAACGAGCAGAGGATGTAAAATCAATCCTTGAAAAAGCGCTAAAGAATCTCGGAAGAAACAATGTTAAATTCGAAGTGTTTGGATTTGGATCCGATGAAAATTACTCTCCTTTTGAGAACAATCTCCCGGAAGAGAGATTCTACAACAGGACAGTGATTATTGATATCATTCCAAATTAACAAAATCTAATTTTCCAACCGTTCCGGAGTTTTTCCGGAACGGTTTTTAAATTAAACAATTGCATTTAATAAATTTAATAAATTAAAATCACTAATGTCCACTAAAATATAAATTTATTCTTGTAAAAA
>CAYGOE010000020.1:0-29343 GCA_964351405.1 uncultured Muribaculaceae bacterium
ATAATTTATGATGTGATTCCAAAACGCCTCTTGTTAGGTGTTTCGGGAATGTAGGTAGCATCTGCGGGAACTTCTTTTATTTTCATTTTTCCCCCATTTACCTGGTATTCAATGTACTTGTCTGATGTATTGGCTCGGATTTCCCGAACTTCTTCTTTTTTATTTCCTGATTTTATTTCATCAAAGAATGTTTGTTTAATTGATAATGTAAGTGTCATCATATAATGTATTGTAACTTTTCATTCCAAAAAAGGGGGATAATGTACTGGCTTAAAAGACTATTCAGATGTAAATATAAAAATTTTTCGTCTTAATCACGCACCCGTGCGGGGTGTTAGTCCAGACACTGTCTGGACAATGGGATTCTCTTTAATGCTTCAGTCCACGCATCTGCGCGGGATGCGACAGTATCCTCCTCTTATATAGCTGTAACGTTAATAAAATTAGATTTGAAGGACTATTTTTCCAAGAGAAGCGAAAAGTTGCGTTTAATATTTGAATATAGAAAATCACAAACAACCCAATGACACAAGTTGTCAAACGAACCCTGTACTTTTGTCTTTAGAAGCCCGGAAATAAACGGGATCCAAACAACATTAATTACAAACACTTAAAAACAAACAAAATGGAAAAGAGACATCAGGTGCATAACCTAATCATTTTAGACGAAAGCGGCTCAATGGAAACGATTAAAGACCATATAATCCAAGGGTTTAATGAGGTGGTGCAAACAATCAAAGGAATTGAACAACAGTATCCGGAACAGGAACACCTTATTTCATTTGTCTCTTTCAATGGGTTAGGGCAAAAATTGCTTCATTTTATTGACCCGGCAAGTAAACTTAAGCAGATAAGCAGTAAAAGCTATAAGCCGGATGCTTCAACACCACTATTTGATGCAATGGGATTTAGCATCAACAAGCTAAAACTGGCATTAAGTGAACAGACAGACTATAATGTTCTTGTAACAATATTGACAGATGGCGAAGAGAACGCATCAAAAGAGTTTTCCGGCTTCGATATAAAAATGCTTGTAGAGGAGCTGCAGCAAAATCGCTGGACATTCACCTATATTGGAGCAGACCACGATGTGGAAAAAATCGCTTTTTCACTGTCAATTAACAACACATTGGTTTTTCGCAAAGATGAAGAAGACATAAAATCAATGTTTGTAAAAGAGAGATCTGCAAGAGAGAAATACAATAAAAAAATCCATCTCAAAGAGGATACTAACTCCAACTATTTTGATCAATAATTCTTAAATTACAAAAATAAGTGCAGTATAGTGCACTTATGGCGTAGATTTGGAGGCAAACACACTATTATTTCAATTGTAAGTGCAATAAATTGCTCTATTCTTGGTTATAATCAGAATATTTTATATTTTTACAAATAAAAGAGCAATATTATGCGCTTTGGGAATTTAATAAATACAATAAAAGAGCGCAGAGAAAACCTGAAGGTCAACCAGGAAAATTTGGCAAAACTTTCGGGAGTTGGATTAAGAACACTAAAGCAATTTGAAAGTGGTAAAGGTAACCCTACTTTACAGACTATTCAAAAAATAGCAGATGTATTAGGATTGGAAGTTTGTTTCAAGGTAAAAAAGGAGATAACAAATGAGGAGAGCAAAAATACTATATAAGAACCAAGAAGCAGGCATATTAGTTCAGCAGGATAATGGGGTTTTTACCTTTAAATATGATAATTTATGGTTTAGCGATGAGACCAAACCTGCTATTAGCTTAACGTTGCCAAAATCTCAACAAGAGTATCATTCAGATTTTTTATTCCCTTTTTTTTATAATATGCTACCGGAGGGTTCAAATAAACAGATAGTTTGTAAGCTAAACAGGTTGGACTTAAACGATCATTTCGGGTTACTTCTTACAACAGCAAAGAGTGACAATATCGGTGCAATAAAAGTTATTAAAATAGAGTAATTGTATGATTTTAAATGATATTAAATATTGTCCGGGTACATTAGCTCAAGGTCATACAACTTATAGCAGAGTATGTCTGTCAAAAGTATTCAGAGGAAGAAAGGTGAATCACATATTGCCGTATGATTCACCATCTTCAAATTCAGAGACGGATGAACTATTTGATAATAACCGTAAACAAATGTCAATTTCCGGTGTGCAAGTGAAATTTTCTGTGTTACTTGACAAAAACAAATTACGGCTCATCAATGAAGGAGAGCAAGGAGAATATATCCTTAAACCTATTCCGAGTGCAGGAAAAAGAGCAGAGTGTATGCCTGCTAACGAACATTTAACGATGCAAATTGCAAAACAAGCTTATGGAATAGAAGCAGCAGAAAATGCACTTATATTTTTCAAGAATGGTTCTCCGGCATATATTACAAAGAGATTTGATTTAAAAGAAGACGGCTCGAAATTAGCACAAGAAGATTTTGCTTCCCTTTCTGGAAGAACACCGCAAACATATGGAGAGCACTATAAATATTCAGGTAATTATCTTGAGTTGTTTGAGATAATTAAAAAGTTTGTTCCGGCATATCTCATAGAGGCCCCAAAGCTGATGAAGCTATTAATCTTCAACTATTTATTCTCTAATGGTGATGCTCATTTTAAGAATTTTTCATTAATTGAAACCTCAATGGGAGATTTTAAATTAAGCCCTGCTTATGATCTGTTGAATAGTAGGATACATATTGAGGACAAAGATTTCGCTTTAGAAGATGGACTTTTACCAAAAAGCTTAGCAAAAGGGAATATCTTATCACAATTTAGAATTTTATCTGGGAAAGCCGGGATTAATGAAAAAATTTATAACGACATACTAAGCACAATGCTAAATAGGACTGACTTAGTTGAAAAATTAACTTTTTCTTCCTTCCTGGATGAAAAAACACAAAGAAATTATTTTCAATCTTATCAAACACGACTCAGTAAACTTACCAAATAGTGAAACGATTTTGACAGATGGCGAAGAGAACACATATCTTTTCAAAAGCTACCCCCCTTCCAAGTATTCTACCTACATTGGATTCAAAGAGTAGTCTATTTCATAGTCAGGTTCTTCATAAACTGGGTAGAAAAGTAGACGATGTTTCTGGTTTCCTGCAGTATACTCATAAATAGTATGCTGTTTCTGTTGCCGGTATTCTCTTCGCGTATTCTTTTTACTTCGTTTTTGCTGCTCTTCTCAATTTCAATTTCGCTGGTATTTTTTAAAAGTTCTATATCAGCCAAGGCCTCATTATCAAGCGTAGTAACAATTTGTGTAATGCCGTTCAAAAAGAGGGTGAATTGTTCTGTTATTGCTTTAAGATCTGCAAACTGCAGCTGGTTAAACGGCTTGTGGTGGTTTGCCAGATGTCTATACGAAGCACCCGCAATTGTGTCGATACAACTTATGACTTCTAAAAGATTATCCTGAGTTCTGATTGTAAAATAGGCTTGATCGGCGTCAAGTTCAACGGTTCCTTTGAGCAACCGTGAAAGAATTTTTCTGTGTATACTTGCCCTCTTTTGGATAATGGCAATATTCTTTCTAATAATCTTTAAATCAGCTATAGAAGCATTTTCGGTGCCTGCAATTATTTGATTGTAATATTCGTTTACTTTTGTGAAAACCTCCTGTGCATTTTTGATAAAGAACTCATTCAAATTCTCTTGAGTTAGAGCCTCCTCTTCTGCCTTTGAAGCTTTACCCGTCTCTTCCTTTTTAAGGTGAATTCTATGTGTTCGGTAAGCCGTAAAAACAGCTAGGGAAATCATAATAAATATGGCGACTACCCCACCGTAAAAAAAGAGAGACGCGAGTATAAAAGCCAATGTAAATGCAGATATTGCCGTGAAAAACCAACCTCCAATGACGGAAAAAACACCGGTAATCCTATAGACGGCACTCTCTCTGTCCCAGGCACCATCGGAAAGGCTCGTACTCATAGCTACCATAAATGTTACATAAGTGGTAGAGAGCGGAAGTGTCAGTGATGTTCCAAGTGCAATTAGGGCGCTGGATACCACTAGGTTTACCGATGCCCTTAGAAGATCAAAAGCCGGCTGGTTTTTCTCTTTTTTCTTTTGTGTGGGGAGAGCAAACCTTCCGGCAATCCACTTTTTTGTATTTTTAGGTAGAAAAGCTGAGAAAAAATTGTTTATCCCAAGTGATATGCTCACAATACCCCTTGATAATGCCGTGGAACCAAACCTCTCGTCACCGTCATCATCCTGCCGGGTCAGGTTTACTTCGGTCATAATTACTGTGCGGGCTTTCTTCGATCTATAAAGTGTAATAACCATAACTACACCCGACAGAAGCAGGAATATAAGGGGAGTCTTTACCGCTCCGTTGAGCGACTCCATAGTAAATGTATCGGGACTAGCGCCTGGGCTATTAATAAAAGTTATAAAGGAGTCATATCCGGCCAACGGAACACCAATGAAATTTACCAGATCGTTACCGGCAAATGCCATTGCCAGAGCAAATGTTCCAACCAGTACAACAATTTTGAGAACATTAATTCTAAAGAAAAAATTAACCAGATAAAGCAAAGATGTGATGCCCGCAAAAAATACCATTAGAATCTGTGAGCTGTTCTCTTTCACCCATTGGTAGTTGGCGGGTGTCATAAAGGCAGCATCCTTAGCACCTTTTATAAGGATAAAGTACACTATAGTGGTAATCGCGATTCCTCCAAAAAGCCCTCCCAGGTACTTAAGTTTTTTCTCATAATTAAATGTAAAAATGAGTCTTGTTAAATACTGAATAAAGGCTCCTACAGTAAAAGCTATTAATATAGATAGCAATATACCGGAAACAACAGTCATTGCTTTTCCGGCATTTATATACTCTCCAAGCTGTGCAGAATCTCCGCTTGCAACAATATTAAACAACGCAATAGCCACGGAAGCTCCTAAAAGTTCAAATATGAGAGAAACTGTGGTTGAGGTTGGAAAACCTATGGTGTTGAATGCGTCAAGCAAAACTACATCGGTAATCATAACCGCCAGGAAAATCAACATAATATGGGCGAAGGTGAACTTGTCGGGATAAAAAACACCGCTACGGGCGATCTCCATCATACCACCCGAAAAAACTGTTCCGGCTAAAACTCCGGCCGCCGCCACAATCATTAAAATTTTAATGGATGCAGCCTTAGAGCCTACTGCGGAGTTTAAGAAGTTAACGGCATCATTGCTCACTCCAACAATAAGGTCAGAAATTGCAAGTAGGAACAAAACGATGATGAATATCAGATAAATAGGTTCCATCTTTAATGAAATGAATTATTTCGCGAAATTAATAAAAATTGCACATCATTATTTTAGAAATAAATTAAGAATTTGTTAAGTTTATTCGGAGTTGGGAATGAAAATGCGCCAACTATACGAATAAAAACTCGCCAACTTGCCAAATGCTTTCGAATAAAAGTATATTTTTGAGTAGATTTATTGAAAATTCGACTCTAAAATTTTCCTATTATGTCTAAAAGAGAATCATCACAAGTCATTAGGGGTGCGCACGCCGTTGACGGAGCAGGGGTGCACCTGCGCAGAGTGCTGGGATTAAGAACAGTAAAAGAGTTTGATCCGTTTTTGATGTTGGATGGATTTGACTCTACAGATCCTAACGATTATATCAAAGGATTTCCGTGGCATCCGCACCGCGGAATTGAAACGGTCACCTACCTGTTAAAAGGGAAAATCGAGCACGGCGACAGCCTGGGAAATGCCGGAGTGATTGGAGATCTGCAGTGCCAGTGGATGACTGCCGGCTCCGGAATAATTCACCAGGAGATGCCAAAGGAGTCAACCAGAATGCTGGGTTGTCAGCTTTGGGTTAATCTCCCCGCAAAGGACAAGATGACCCACCCGGCATACCGTGACATTAGGTGCGAAGATATGCCTGTGATAGAGGAGGATAACGCGCAGATAAGGGTGATGTCCGGCAGCTATAAAAACCAAAAAGGGGCAGTTTCGGGAGATTTTGTAAAGGTTCAGTATCTGGATGTGGAGCTCAAGCCAAATACTGTGTGGAGCTATTGCGAAACACCCAATAATGAGACCCTATTTCTATATCTGATTGACGGAACACTATCGGTAGACGATCCCTTTGCCAATTTTGAAGAGAAGGCTTGCGCAATTCTGTTTAAAAGCACATCTGATGTAGATTCTGAATTTGACGAGGTTGTTGTGAAAGCAGGCAGCCAAGGAGCCAGATTTTTTCTGATTGCAGCAGCTCCCCTAAAGGAGCCTATTGCCTGGGGAGGTCCAATTGTTATGAACACAAAGGAAGAGCTCAACCTGGCATTTGAGGAGCTAGATAACAGAACCTTTATAAAACATAATTATTAGCCTTTGCTCGATAATTATGTTAACTTTATATAATCATGAAAATTTTATGATTACAGGCGATTCAATAGTAATTCCTTAAATGACCGTAAAAAAGAGTAAATCAACAACCGACGTTACCGGGCCTCCTGCTGCTTCCGGCACCTTTCCCGTTGTTGCCATAGGCGCATCTGCAGGTGGGTTGGAGGCTATGATGGAGTTACTTAAATACCTTCCACCCGACACAGGTATGGCTTTTATCTATGTTCAGCACCTCAGTCCTGACCACAAAAGTATGTTAACGGAGATTTTATCTAAGAAGACAAAAATGAGGGTGCAGGAGATTGTCGATATGGATAAAATTGAACCCAATAATATTTTTGTCACTCCATACAATAAAGGAATTGAAGTAACAGACGGACACTTACAATTAATCCCGCGCTCGGAAAGTAGCACTGCAATTTCTATTAATACTCTTTTTACCTCACTTGCACACTCCCAAAGAGAGAGGGTTATAGGTATTGTCCTTTCGGGAAGCGGAAGCGATGGCACTTTGGGCATAAAAGAGATAAAACAGAGAGGTGGATTAACATTTGCACAAGACGATACCGCAAAATTCACAAATATGCCCCACTCTGCAATAGCTGCAGGAGTGGTGGACTTTATATTATCGCCAAAGCAGATTGCTCTTGAATTGGCACGACTGAGCAAACATCCGTTTGTAAGGCCTAATGGGACAAAAGAGAGTAACGAGAATTTGATTGACAATAGCGACCCGGATTTAAAATCTATTCTAAACCAATTGCTTAAAGTATCAGGTGTAGATTTTAGCGTTTATAAAATGAACACCATTAAGAGGCGCATTATTCGCAGGATGTTGCTATATAAAATAACCACGCTTAAACAATACGCAAAATTGCTGACCCAAAAAAACGAAGAGACAGATATTCTTTACCAGGATTTACTTATTAATGTAACCAGTTTCTTTCGCGATACCGACACTCACAAGTTTTTAAAAGAGGATTTTTTACCAAAATTGCTAAAAAGGAAAAAATCTGGAGAGTCGTTGCGTATATGGGTACCTGCGTGTGCAACAGGCGAAGAGGCCTACTCCTTCGCTATGATGTTGCTTGAGATACAGGGGAGTCAACCCAACAATACTCCCATTCAGATTTTCGCAACCGATCTAAGTGGATTTGCAATAAACAAAGCCCGTATTGGCATTTACTCAAAGCAGGAGTTAGAGGCTGTCTCTCCAAAGCGCATCCAGCGTTTCTTCACAAAAGCAGACGGAGGGTTCCGTATAAACAAGGACGTGCGTGATATGTGCGTGTTTGCACAGCATAATATCTTAAGCGACCCCCCTTTTTCGCGGCTTGATTTTATCAGTTGTTGCAACCTATTTATCTACTTAGATTCCGCAGCACAAAAAAAAGTGGTCAACACTTTTCACTACGCTTTAAACAACGATGGATTTTTAATGCTGGGCAATTCAGAAAACATTAGCCAGTCTGTTAATCTTTTTGCAAGCTTCAATAAAAAGGTTAAAATCTTTTCACGCGTAATTAATTCAGGATCACAACGATTTCCGGAACTTACGCCTCGCGTTGGACAGCAAATTGTTACCGAGAAAAGCAATTTGTTGGCAAATCGAAACATAAAAAATAGCCCGGTTAATCAACTTGGGCTTGATAGTGCTATTGATGCCGTGCTCATTTCGGAATTTATGCCCTCAAGTGTCGTTATAAACCATCAGTTAGATATTGTACTGTTTCGTGGAATGACAGATCTCTTTCTCACACTTCCAAAAGGTAAGGCCACTTTCAATATTTTAAAAATGGCACGACCGGAGATTGCATTTGAATTGCGCAGCTCAATCTCAAAAGTTATTAAAACGAAACGCCGCATTCGCAAAACCGGAGTTGAACTAAAGATAGATTCGGCAGTAAAGGTTATAAATTTTGAGATTGTTCCGCTAACCATAGAGTGGAACGAACCTTTGCTGCTTATTCTTTTTACAGAGCAGGAGCAAACGGATGTTGATTCTCTGAGATTGAATAGCGATGAGTATAACTCAGACTCGAGAGAGAGAAGGATTAAAAGATTGGAGCAGGAGTTAGCAGAAGCACACGCAGATGCTCTCGTAATTGCTCAGGAGCACGAAGCACTTACAGAGGAGTTTCAAAGTGCTATAGAAGAGGTGGTCTCCAGCAACGAAGAGCTGCAAACTGTTAACGAAGAGCTGGAGACTTCAAAAGAGGAGATAGAGTCTGCAAATGAAGAGCTCACCACCACCAATCAGGAGTTGCAAACACGTAACGACCTGCTCACAGAGTCGTATGAGTACTCCGATGCCATTGTCTCCACTATGCACGAACCGATGCTTGTTTTGGGAAAGGACCTTATGGTAAAATCTGCAAACAAAGCATTCTATAAAAAATTCGGTGTTGACGAAGAGCAGACCGAGGGGGTACTTCTGTATGATTTAGGCAACAAACAGTGGAACATTCCCGCATTGCGCGAGTTACTGGAAGATATAATTCCCAAAAACTCTCACTTCTATAATTACGAAGTGAAACACACCTTCTTGAACTTAGGTGAGAAGATAATGTCACTAAACGCTAGCCGGGTTATTCAGAAAGCGCATAGGGAGCAGTTAATTCTTCTTGTTATTGCAGATATCACTGAGGTAAGACACCTGTTAATAGAAAAAGAGTTAAAAGAGAAATTGCTACTCAAAAAAGAGATAAAAGAGCGCAAGACAGAAAAATTAAAATTGGAAAATGCTGTAGATGAAAGAACACGGGAGCTGAAAGAGGCTAACCAATCGCTCGAAAATAAAAACAAAGAGCTCCTGAATATGAACAAAGAGCTGGAGGCATTCACATATGTATCAAGTCACGATATGCAAGAGCCGCTTCGCAAACTGCAAACTTTTGCAGGAATAATTTTAGATAAAGAGAGTCATTACTTATCTGACTCCGGTAAAGAATATTTCCGTTTTATGCAGCAGTCTGCAGAGAGAATGCAGCAACTTATTCAGGATCTGCTTGCCTTCTCTCGTGTAAGTGCTGCCGAGAGAAAATTTGAAGAGGCAGACCTCAAAACAATTATAGACGAGGTAGAAAAGGAGTTTAAAGAGGAGATAGCAGAAAAACAAGCCGTAATAGAGGTGAAGGAGAGCTGCGGAGTCCATATTATTCCTTTCCAGTTTCGTCAGCTTATACACAATCTTATTGGCAACTCACTCAAGTTCTCAAATCCAAAAAAACCGCCTGTTATTAAAATAAATAGCCACATTATTAAAAACGAAAAATCGAATATTGAGGGGCTCACACCCCAAAAAGAGTACTGCCACATAAGCATATCCGATAATGGTATCGGTTTTGAAAATGAGTTCAGCACCAAAATATTTGATGTCTTTCAAAAACTTCACAGCAAAGATGAATACAAAGGCTCAGGAATTGGCCTCTCTATCGTAAAGAAAATAGTTGACAACCATAAGGGTGTCATTACTGCAACCGGCGAATTGAATAAAGGAGCTACCTTTAACATATACATACCCACTTCACCTTAAAATAATTCGTAATGAACAACGAACCATTCCATATACTACTTGCAGATGACGATGAGGGCGACAGGTTGCTTTTTATGGTAGCTTTTTCTGAGCTAAAGATAAATACCATTGTTCACACAGTTAATAATGGAGTTAAACTTATGGAGTGGCTAACTAATGAAGAGAACACTCTGCCATATCTTCTTTTTCTTGACCTTAATATGCCACTAAAAAATGGGTTGGAGTGTTTGAAAGAGATTAAGGACATTGAGAAGCTAAAAGAGATTTTCATAGCCATCTACTCTACATCCGACAATGAGAAGGATATGGATGAGACATTCTATAACGGAGCAAATGTTTACATTACCAAACCCAACGATTTTAATCTGCTCAAGCAAACTTTAGAAAAAGTAGTTATGACGACATATAAATATCAGGAGCCCGGAATGATAAGAGATAATTTTTTGCTCAAAATTTAAAGCGTAAAAATGAAACCAGTTTTACTATTGGTGCTTATTGCAATTTTATCTCCTCTCTCTTTGTTGGGACAGTTCTCATTGAGAATTGAGATCGAGGGGTTAAGGAGCAGTAATGGGCAGATAATTTTGGTCTTTAGCAATGAAAAGGGTGAAAAGATCTCCGGGGTTTTTCGGGAGATAGAGGAGAGTAAATCTATTATTGTTCTTGAAAATCTTAAACCGGGAAATTATTCGTTCAAATATTTTCACGATGAGAACAAGAACCAGGTTCTGGACTTAAACAGGGTCGGAATTCCCAAAGAGGGATTTGGCTATGCAAATAATGCAAAAGGAACTTTTGGCCCACCCTCTTTCAAAAAAACAATTTTCGCATTTACAGGAGATAAAACCTTAAAATGTACCCCTACATACTATTAAATTTTATTTTATGCAGAGTATCGAGAATATTAACTCTACAGAGCATAACGTTTTTGATAATAGAATAACAATCGAGCTTATAAAAGAGCTCTGGTCAAAAACATACAACACTCAGGGCAAGCCGGACTGGTCACATATTCTACCGTATTACGACAAAAATATCTATTTTAGGGACACCATTCAGGAGATACGCGGCATAGAGTCATTTACAGAGATGACAGAGCGCCTGGCAATGCGGTCTAAAGAGCTTAAGATGAATATTGTTAATGCTCTGATAGAGAATGACATTGTATTTCTGGAGTGGGAGATGACTCTCAGTTTCAAAAAGTATCCAAGTTCAATTTTGTATGGTTCGAGCCGGCTCAAGATAAATAAAGAGGGCAAAATTGCAGAGCAGAGAGATTATTACGATTTATGGGGAGATATTTTTGACAATATTCCTAGGTTTGGTAAGCTCTACAGAAATTTTATGAAGAGGAAGTTTGGTTAAAATTTGCATATGGGAAACAGTAGAAAATTCTTTCAATATTTTAAGGAGTATAAGTGGTCGAACATATTTGCAATGGTTAAAAATAGTGGTTCTTCCCCAAAAATTTGTACAGAAGATTTTAAAAACAGAGTTGTTGTAATAACCGGTGCTACATCGGGAATCGGCTATCATACTGCAAGAAAGTACGCTTCAATGGGAGCAGATATTTTGGCTGTTAATAGAAATGAGCAAAAATCACAAGCTCTTTGCAAAGAGATCACAAGCGAGTTTGGAGTCAATTGCAATTACAAAATTGCAGATTTAAGCAGTTTAAAAGAGATAAAGCGGGTTGCAGAGGAGCTTGCAACTATGGACTCTCCAATTGATGTGCTCATACACAATGCCGGTATCTACCTTACCAAAAAAGAGTTAACTGTAGATGGACTTGAAAAGCTCTTTGTTGTCCACTATCTCTCTACCTTTATTATCAACTACCTGTTAAGAGAAAAGCTCAAGTCTCAGGAAAAGGCTAGAATCATAATGGTTGGTTCAGAGGGCCATCGCTTTGCCGCCTGGGGGTTACGTCCGGATGACCTCAATTGGGAAAAGCGAAGATATTCGGGGTTGAAAAGCTATGGTTCTGCTAAGACTTCGCAGCTATTGTCTATGATTATTTTTGACGAAGATTTCCAAAACTCGGGTGTTACTATCAATACAATGCACCCCGGAGCTGTCAAAACAGAGACAGGGCAGGAGAATGGAGCTCTTTACCGCTGGTTTAAAAGAAGCTTTTTCGACAAAACATTAAAATCACCGCAGCTATCTGCAGAGGCTCTCTACTATCTGGGAGTCTCAAAGGAGATAGAGGGTGTAGGCGGGAAGTTCTTCAGCCTGACCACTCAGGAGGAGCCAGCTCCACCGGCTTTAGACAAAGAGGTAGCCGTTCAATTATGGGATATAAGTCACGAATTGTCAGGATTATAGCTATTTTTTTAAATTAAGAGACTAATTATATGAAGGAGATGAAATCAGTAGCAAATACATTTGACTCAATTGTTGTTGGCGGAGGTATCGCAGGACTAACTTCTGCGGCTTATCTTTCACGAGCCGGGGAGAGAGTTTTGCTGATAGAGAAAAACAGAGAGCTTGGGGGGCTGGTCAACTCTTTTACCCATAATGGGTTTCATTTTGACGCCGGAGTAAGGGCCCTTGAGGATGCCGGAATCATATTCCCGATGTTAAAAGAGCTCGATATAGATCTCGAGGTTGTAAAGAGTCCTGTGTCATTAGGTATAGAAAATGAAATTATTGACATCAACACAGTAGCGGATTTGCAAAAATACAGGGAGCTTCTCGTGAAATTTTACCCGGAGAGTGAAGGCGAAATAGATGATGTTTTAAAAATAATCAAGAAAATAATGAAACATATGGAGGTTCTTTATGGAGTAGAGAATCCTGTGTTCAAAGATTTAAAGAGGGATAGAGAGTTTATTTTCAAAAAACTTCTCCCCTGGTTACCAAAATTCATCTTTACCGTTGGGAAGATAAACCGGATGAATATGCCGGTAGAAGATTATCTTAAAACAGTAGTAAAAAACCCGGCATTGAACGACATAATCTCTCAGCATTTTTTTAAAAATACACCTGCCTTCTTTGCATTGAGCTATTTCTCGTTGTATCTGGATTATTTCTACCCGAAAGGTGGTGTCAAAAAGTTATGTGATGCCCTAAAAAACAAAATATTGGAAAATGGAGGAGAGATAAAAACCGAAACAACAATCATAGAGGTGTTGCCCGGTGTATCTCTTTTAAAGGACCAAAATGGTGTAGATTATAAATATCGCAATCTTATCTGGGCTGCAGATCTTAAAACGTTTTATAAAATAATAGAGGTTCAAGGGGTAGAGGATAAGATCAAAACAAAACTGGAGGAGACAAAAATCAAGATGTTGAAAAACAGAGGCTGTGACTCTGTTTTCTCTCTGTTTCTCGAAATAGACGAACCACTGGAGAGCTTCGCTAAGATTGCTAACGGTCACTTCTTTTATACACCATCAAAATTGGGCTTAGGCGAGACTCACAGGAGTGAACTGGATCTACTACTTAAAAATTTTGAATCAGTCAAGAGAGAGCAAATACTTACCTGGCTGGACAAGTTTACTAAGCTCAACACTTATGAGATCTCTATTCCGGGTCTTAAAGACTCTCAATTGGTTCCACAAGGAAAAACCGGGATGATTATAAGCTTTCTTGCAGAGTACGATCTGTTTAAAAAAATCCAAACAGCCGGTTGGCTTAGTGAGTTTGTGCAGGAGTTAGAGAACCGTATAATTGATGTGATCTCACAATCTGTCTACCCGATGCTGAAAGATAAAATTATCGAACGTTTTTCGTTCTCTCCCTTAAGCATAGAGAATAGGGTTGGCAGCTCCGAGGGCTCTATCGTTGGTTGGTCGTTTGAAAAGATAATGCCGGTTGTAAATAAAATCCAGATCTCAGATAGGTCGGTCTTTACCCCGGTTCCCTCTATTTTCCAGGCAGGCCAATGGGCATACAGCCCTGCCGGTGTCCCGATGTCAATACTTACCGGCAAATTGGCAGCAGATAAAGTTATAAAGAGAAGGAGATTTAAAAACCAATAATATGGATAAAGCAAGAATTTTCTCAATGCCCTTTGCAGATCTCTATCCTTTCTTAATTGACAACTCTAAGGAATGAAAATTCTACTCACAGGCTCGTCCGGTTATATCGGCAAAAGACTTCTCCCCAAATTGGTAGAGATTGGCTATGATGTGGTTTGCTGCGTAAGGGATGTTAACAGGTTTAATCCACCGGAGTCTCTGAGGTCAAAAATTAGTGTAGTTGAGGTTGATATGCTGGATAGGGCCTCGCTAGAGAACATTCCGAAAGATATTGACGGAGCTTTCTATCTGGTGCACTCAATGTCTGCATCTTCCAACTACCACCTGCCGGAACAGGAGTCTGCAGTGAACTTTAGAGACGCAATCAACAAAACCAACGCTAAGCACGTTGTCTATTTGAGTGGTATAGTAAATGAATCTGCACTATCTAAACACCTCTCCTCAAGAAAGAATGTAGAGAGAGAGCTGAGCAAAGGGTGCTACAGTTTAACAACCTTAAGAGCCGGCATTATCATAGGTTCCGGCAGTGCCTCTTTTGAAATAATGCGGGATTTGGTAGAGAAGCTTCCTGTTATGATTACCCCTAGATGGCTAAATACCAAGTGCCAGCCAATCGGTATCCCGGACGTAATAAATATTCTCTCAAAAACTATTCTCAATCCAAATACTTATAACAGAGATTTTGATATAGGTGGGCCGGATATATTGACTTATAAGCAGATGCTGTTGGAGTTTGCCCGAATAAGAGGCTTGAAGCGTTATATTTTTACTGTCCCGGTTATGACGCCCAAACTCTCTTCCTATTGGCTCTACTTTGTAACATCTACCTCCTACAAACTTGCCGTTGCTCTGGTAGATAGTATGAAGATTGAGGTGATTTGCCGCAACGATGAGATCAACAAAATTTTGGGAATAGAGCCACTAAGCTACCGGGAATCTTTGGAGATAGCATTTAGCAATATTGAAAGAAACGAAGTGATCTCCAGCTGGAAGGATGCCTTTATAAGCAGTAGTTTCAATTTTAATATATCTGAGTTTATTCAGGTTCCAACTTTTGGTTGCTTTAAGGATGTTCGTGAGAGGGCTTTCGCCTGCCGGGAGGCTTGTATAGACAAAATTTGGATTATAGGGGGTGAAACCGGATGGTACTACGGAAACCGGCTATGGAGAATAAGAGGATTTCTGGATAAGTTGGCAGGAGGGGTGGGGCTTAGAAGAGGGCGAACCTCGGAGAATACCCTAAATGCCGGAGATGCACTGGACTTCTGGAGGGTTTTGTATGCAGATAAAACTGAGGGGAGGTTGCTGCTCTACGCCGAGATGAAAATGCCCGGTGAGGCCTGGCTTGAGTTTAAAATAGAAAAAAACAAACTGATTCAAACCGCAACCTTTAGACCTCTAGGTCTTATGGGAAGGCTATATTGGTACTCTGTCTTACCACTACACGGCTTTATTTTCCGGGGACTTATCCGCCAATTGACAACTGACAGTATTCTGTGTAAATAATTGTTTATCTGCAGTATATATTTTTCAATTTGGTGAAATCCAAAAAATGCGATTATTAAATATCTCATAATTAGGCTGTTTCACAAGATGCTGTCAGTATAAATTTTTTTTGGTATCTTTAAGAATAAAACATATCGTATGGACAATCTACAAAAAGGAAAATGTCCTGTTATGCACGGGGCAAATACGGATACAAGTAGTTCCGTAATGAGCTGGTGGCCAAATGCTCTCAACTTAGATATTTTGCATCAGCACGACTCTAAAACAAATCCGTTGGATGAGGGGTTCAATTATAGAGAGGAGTTCTCTAAACTGGATTTTGAGGCGTTAAAGAGTGACCTGAAAAAACTAATGACTCAAAGCGTACAATGGTGGCCTGCAGACTGGGGCCACTATGGTGGTTTGATGATTAGAATGGCCTGGCATAGCGCCGGTACTTATCGAATTGCAGATGGTCGTGGAGGAAGCAACACAGGAAACCAACGATTTGCTCCTCTTAACAGCTGGCCGGATAATGTAAATCTGGATAAGGCTCGAAGGCTACTATGGCCGGTAAAGAAAAAATATGGCAATAAGATATCGTGGGCAGATCTTTTTATCCTTGCAGGTAATATGGCTTATGAGTCGATGGGTTTCAAAACCTTTGGGTTTGGTGGAGGACGGGAGGATATCTGGCATCCCGAAAAAGATGTTTACTGGGGTGCAGAGAAGGATTGGCTGGGAAAATCCCGCTACTCAGACAGCACCGAGAGCGAGACACTGGAAAATCCACTGGCTGCTGTTCAAATGGGTTTAATTTATGTTAATCCGGAAGGTGTGGACGGGAACCCAAATCCGTTAAAGACAGCCAAAGATATGCGAACAACATTCAGCCGTATGGCAATGAATGACGAGGAGACCGTTGCATTAACAGCCGGAGGACATACTGTGGGCAAAACACACGGGAATGGCAATCCGTCGCTTTTAGGGCCAAGCCCGGAGGGTGCACCAATTGAACAGCAGGGTTTTGGATGGTCTAACCCTAAAGGGAAAGGAAACGCCGAACACACTCTCTCCAGTGGTTTGGAGGGGGCCTGGACAACTCACCCCAACAAATGGAACGACACCTATTTCTATCTGCTTTTCACTTACGACTGGGAGCTTAGAAAGAGCCCTGCCGGAGCTTGGCAGTGGGAGCCTGTAAACATTATAGAGGAGGACAAGCCTTTTGATGCTCACATCCCTGGAGTTAGAAGAAATCCAATGATGACCGATGCAGATATGGCCCTTAAAATGGATCCGGATTATCGAATAATATCGGAACGTTTTTATAAAGACCCGGAATACTTTGCTAAAGTTTTTGCAAGGGCTTGGTTTAAATTAACTCACCGCGATTTGGGGCCAAAAAGCCGCTATCTGGGTCCCGATGTTCCAAAAGAGGATCTAATCTGGCAGGACCCTATCCCAAAAGTGGACTATACCCTCTCCCCGGAGGAGGTGAACGAGCTGAAAATAAAGCTTCTCAACTGCGGATTGTCTCGTAAAGAGCTTATAAACACCGCCTGGGACAGTGCAAGAACATTCAGATATTCGGACTACAGAGGGGGTGTAAATGGAGCCAGGATTCGCCTTGCCCCTCAAAAGGACTGGGAGGGCAACGAACCCAAGCGACTTAATAAAGTGCTTAAGAAATTGGAGGAGATACAAGCAGGATTGAATAAAAAAGTGAGCATTGCAGATCTTATAGTCTTAGGTGGAGGTGCAGCCATTGAGAAAGCCGCTCTGGATGCAGGAGTAGATATTAAAGTACCTTTTTTACCGGGCAGAGGTGATGCAACAGCCCAAATGACAGATGTAGATTCTTTCTCGGTTCTGGAGCCGATACACGATGGTTACAGGAACTGGCTAAAAAAAGAGTATGCTGTAACCCCGGAAGAGCTACTGCTTGACAGGACTCAGCTTATGGGGCTTACTGCTGTGGAGATGACTGTGTTAATTGGCGGTATGCGTGTTTTAGGTACAAATTACGGAAACACAAAACACGGAGTTTTTACAGAGAGAGAGGGTGTGCTTACAAATGACTTCTTTGTAAATCTAACCGATATGAACTACTACTGGAAGCCTGTTACAGAGAATCTTTATCATATCATAGAGAGAAAGAGTAATGCAATAAAATGGATAGCCACAAAAGTAGATCTGGTATTTGGTTCGAACTCTGTATTACGTGCTTATGCAGAACTTTACGCACAGGACGACAACAAGGTTAAATTTGTGAATGATTTTGTAAAGGCCTGGGTAAAAGTTATGAATGCAGACCGTTTTTAAAATGGCCGCAGCAATATTGAAATAATTGACAATAAGAATATTATATATTTGTTCCCGGTGTCAAAGATATTTGCTAATTTAGCTGAGCTTTAGTGCAATTAATTGATTTGAAATGGAAACATTGAAAAAAGTAAGAAGAATCCCACCTCTTAATAGAAAAAAAACTGACCCAGGAAAATTCATTTTCACCGGTAACGTTCCTGCAGAAGAATTGGATATTCAGCTATTTAAGTACAATAAGGAGGAGTGTATTGAGACACAAAACGTCTCTCCTGACAGCATTGAGAAGTTTCAAAGTAACAGCTACAACTATTGGCTGAATATCTATGGTTTGAATGACCCGGATACCATTGCATCTATTTGTAGCAAGCACGGTATTCATAATTTAGCAATTCAAGACATTCTTGATGTTAATCAAAGGCCAAAATTTCAAGAATTTGAAGATTTCTCATTCTTAACTCTAAAGTCAATTATCCCTTCAAATAAAGAGTTGATCACAGAGCAGATTAGCTTAGTCTTCGGTAAAAACTTCTTGATCTCATTTCAGGAGAGAAAAGCAGATTTCTTTGAACATCTCAGGTTTCGGCTAAGAGAGGACAAGGGTATTATAAGGGAGAGTAGACCGGACTATCTACTCTATGGTATGCTTGAATCAATTCTGGACAACTACTTTAGAACCATAGATCAATTAGATACAGATCTTGATAATCTGACTCTTACCAATACTAAAAACGAGCTGTTGCCAAGCACTTTGGAGATGATAGAGAATCATAAAAAATCTGTTCATTTCATAAAAAAATCTATTCTCCCTTTAAAAGAGTTTTCGCTAATAGTAGAACGACAAGATAATCAATATATTGAAAAGAAAAATCTAAAGTATTTTTTAGAGATAAAGGATTTATGTTTAACCTTGATTGATAGTTGTGATATTTTACAATCATCTTTAGAGAGTAGTACAAACCTCTTCTTCTCTTTGCAAGGTCATCGAATGAATCAAATAATGAAAATTCTAACTATTGTATCCACCATTTTTATTCCGCTAACCTTTCTTACCGGTATCTATGGTATGAATTTTCATAATATGCCGGAAATTGAATGGAGATACGGATATGCGGCATTGTGGTTACTCATAATTCTCATTTTTACCGGTATGGTGCGATATTTAAAGAAAATGAAATGGTTTTAACTTAAGTATTTAAGACAAAAATCTGTTACCCCTTCTCGGCAATTAGTTCTAATGCAGATTCCTGTATTATTCCCAAATTTCTCCCCGAAATTGTGATTATCTTATCCTGATGAAAGGCAGAGAGTGTGTTGATAATGCTCTCTTTGGAGTACCCGAGCGCATCTGCCATCTCATCTCGCGAAAAAGGTATCTGCAAGTTATTAGACTGATAGAGTCTGGATAGGGTTAGAAGCAGGGTAGCTACTGCTCCGTTTACGTTTTTATGACTTAGGGTAATGAGGGTGTGGACAACACCATTTGTAAGTTCGGACATATGTTTTACAATATATACCGCAAACTTCCCGTTGCTCTCAATGAGAGATTCAAAAACCTCTCGGTCTATCATCCTTACAGTTGTACTGGTTATTGCGATTGCCGAGAACTCCAGCTTTTTTTTGACGAAAGAGCACATAAGTCCAATGAAGTCTCCGTTGCTTGCAAAACTGAAAGTCGTATCTCTCTCTCGCTTTCGGTTAGATGCTCCATCCAGCTGTAATTGCTTTTCCCGGTTAATGTGCACTTTTCCATAACTATATACGATTCAAGCCTTTATTGACTCACTTGACCTGGCGAAAAACTGCAATTTTACATCTTTACCTATTAAAAATTGCTTCCCTTTATATCTTATTCATCAAATAATCTGCCATACTTTTGTTGAAATACATAACTTTTAAATTTAGAATTAATATGGCAGATTTAAGATTCAGAGTAAAAGCTCACAGCGAAAATCCGGCAAAGACAATAGTAAAGGCCAGGCAGTTTGAGATAGTTGTTGATGAGCCTGCAGATTTAGGTGGAACAGATACAGGCGCAAATCCGGTTGAGTATGTGCTTGCGGCATTCGCAGGCTGTCTCAATGTGATGGCTCACGTTGTAGCCAAAGAGATGAACTTCGATCTACGTGGTGTGGAAATGGATCTTAGCGGAGATCTCAATCCGGCACGCCTCTTTGGACTAAGTTATTACGATCGCGCAGGTTACAAGCAGATTGCTGTTCGTATTAAACCTGACTGTGACGCCGACACGCAAACTTTAGCAAAATGGGCTGAGGCAATCGAAAACAGATGTCCTGTGAGCGATAATCTCCAAAACCCTACGCCGGTTAAGATTGAGGTATTGTCTAAAAAATAAACAGTCTCTGCTACTGAGTCATCCTGCTTCCCTCAATATGATTTGCGTCATATGAGAGGGGAGGATGGCATCTGTAGAGATATTCCAGTTCTAACGAAGAGAATTTGTTGTGTAATTTGTATTTGAAAATGGTTTTATCTGCATAATTTT
This sequence comes from uncultured Muribaculaceae bacterium, assembly GCA_964351405.1. Taxonomy (GTDB): domain Bacteria; phylum Bacteroidota; class Bacteroidia; order Bacteroidales; family UBA932; genus Bact-08. The sequence continues at coordinate 20,185 of CAYGOE010000020.1, forward strand.
GCACCATAATTTAAATCTTAAAGCTATGTTAGATAAAAGTAAACAGCTGACAGCCTCTTTAAGCCTTGTGAATGACCAACATTGAGAACATCTGCCCGGTTTGGTATATGATTAAGGGGAGTACAAAAGTTGTTTTTCACCACTTAATAGAAGGTCACTAAATCTTGAATTATGGCTCAAAAAATTTGCATATCTGCAGATACTTTCATCGTTTAATATACAACGATTTTTATTTAATTGGGATATTAAAATATACTCTATGGATAATACAAGAATCTTTAAGATGGCATTTGCAGATGTTTATCCTTTCTATGTGCAAAAGGCAGAGAGAAAAGGGCGTACTAAAGCAGAGGTAAATGCCGTTATCTTCTGGTTAACAGGCTATGACCAAACCTCTTTGGAGAAGCAAATATCTTCAAGGATAGATTTTGAGACGTTTTTTGCTCAGGCCCCTCAGATTAACCCCGATGCCTCAAAAATTAAAGGTGTTATTTGCGGATATCGTGTAGAAGATATTGAGGATAAGCTAATGCAACAAATTCGCTACCTGGATAAGTTGATTGATGAGATTGCCAAAGGAAGAGCTTTGGAGAAGATTTTAAACAGATAGAAAACGAAATTTGCGCTTTCTAAATGGTTATGACACTAGAACAGCTTGGATATAACAGCAAAATAGGAGAACTTGTGATTGAAAATAATCTCAGGGATTTTGAGATTGGGCGAGTTGTGTCGGAACACAAGGAGAGATACATTGTAAAAACTGCAGGGGGGGGTTATGAGGCAGAAATTACAGGTAATTTGCGATTTACGGCAGAGAGTCGTTCAGATTTCCCGGCGGTTGGAGATTGGGTCGCTTTGATCGTTTATGGCTCCGACCTTGCAATAATTCACAAAATTATCCCCAGATTTTCTACCATATCCAGACAGGCAGTCGGGCAGTTCGGGGGTATTCAGATAATAGCTGCCAATGTTGATTATGCACTTCTGGTTCAGGCTTGTGACAGAGATTTTAACATTAACAGACTCGAGAGATACCTTACAATCTGCCACTCTTCCAAAGTAGCCCCGATAATAGTTTTGACAAAGACAGATCTGCTCCCGGAACACTCTGTAAAAGAGATTGTCAAGCAAATTAATAACCGAATAAAAGATGTTCCGGTATATTCAATTAGCAACGAAACACAAGCCGGGTACGATAATTTGAGACAAATCTTTGTAAATGGCAAGACCTTTTGTCTGCTGGGCTCTTCGGGGGTGGGAAAATCTACTCTCCTGAATAATTTATCCGGCAGGGAGATAATGAAGACGGGATCTATCAGTGATAGTACGAGTAAGGGTACTCACGTTACCAGCCACCGCGAATTGATTGTCCTGGAGGGTGGTGGAATACTCATTGATAATCCGGGAATGAGAGAGGTAGGGGTTGTGGATTCGGGAGGGGGTCTGGAGGTTACATTCGATTTTATTGGCGACCTTTCCAAACAGTGCAGATTCAAGGATTGCACCCATACTACAGAGAGTGGATGCGCTGTAAAAGAGGCCGTAGAAAATGGAGATATAGACATATCGGCCTATGAAAACTATCTGAAGATACAAAAGGAGAGAGATTTTTTCGAAACTACGGAGTTTGAAAGAAAGAAAAAGGAGAAGATCTTAGGAAAGATATTGAAAGAGTATAAAGAGAAGGATATAAAAGGAAGAGGATAATTATGAAAACATTAGAAGAGAGTGTTGTGACCGCAATGGATGGTTCCGATAGTGAACTTTTTGAGTATCTACCTTATATATTGCAGGATATATGGGCGATAGGGGCGATTCCGGATGTTATTATAGATTTAATCGGGAAGCAGTTTGATGATCCTGCCAGGCTTAAGGTTCTTGATCTGGGTTGTGGTAAGGGGGCAGTATCTGTAAAGGCTTCAAAAGCCTTGGGCTGTTTTTGTCACGGGATAGATGCTATTCCTCAGTTTATCGATTATGCAAATGAGAAGGCGATAGAATTTCAAGTAGATGATCTGTGTAAGTTTGAGGTAGGAGATATTCGTGAAAGGGTTAAGACTCTTAGTAGTTTTGATGTAGTAATTTTGGGTGCAATCGGACCGGTATTCGGGGATTATCTCAATACTTTGACAACCATTAAGCTTTGCTTGAATGAGGGCGGAGTGATTATTACTGATGACGGATATATTGAAGATGAGAGCAGTTTTACTCATCCACTTATTTTCAAAAAAAGCGTTGTTTTAAAGCAGATTGCAGATGCCGACTTTTCAATTATCAAAAAAGTGGATGTGAAAACAGAGGATATTCAGGAGGTAGATGAGTTTATATTTACTAATCTTAAAACGAGATGTCTGGAGTTAATTGAGAGGCATCCCGCCAAGGAGAATCTCTTCCTGGATTACATTTCAAAACAGGAGGAGGAGACATATGTGCTTGAAAATATGGTAACAGCCTATACAATGATGTTACAACCCAAACAATAAAAAAATGGTAATTTTGCCCTTGATTTAATAGTAATCAATATGAAGAAAAAATTATTTTTGACGTTAATCTTAGGATTATTTAGCCTTGCGGCTTATTCTCAGGATTTTGATAAAGCAAAACTTGACAAGTTTTTCGATGCTCTTGAGTCGAACAACAAATTTATGGGAAGTGTTGCAGTCTCCAAAAATGGAGATATTATTTATATCAGATCTGCGGGGTTTTCAGATGTTGAAAATGGGATAAAAGCTAACGAAAACTCTAAATACAGAATTGGGTCAATCTCAAAAACTTTTACAGCCACTTTGGTTTTAAAGGGGGTGGAGAAAAGAAAGATAGATCTTAATCAAACGATTGACAAGTATTTTCCGGGGATTAAAAATTCAGATAAAATTACAATCAGCCATCTGCTTTACCACAGGAGCGGAATTCATAATTTTACCAATGATAAAGATTACTTAACCTGGAATACCAACCCTAAAACAGAGAAGGAGATGGTAGATGTTATCACAAAAGGAGGGAGTGATTTCGAACCAAACAGTAAAGCAGATTACAGCAATTCAAACTACGTACTGTTGACATTTATTTTGGAGAAGAGCTTTAAAAAGCCCTATGCAGTTTTATTGGAGGAGTATATCACGAAGCCTCTTGGTTTGAAGAACACTTACCTGGGAGGAAAAGTCAAGCCATCGGATAAAGAGTGTTACTCTTACCGTTTTCTTGAAAATTGGATTTTGATGCCAGAGACCGATACCTCAATACCATTGGGAGCAGGAGGTGTTGTCTCTACACCTGTAGATCTGGTAAAATTCAGTGATGCCCTCTTTAGCGGGGAAATTATTACTAAAGAGAGTCTGGATATGATGAAATCGTTAAAGGATAACTTTGGAATTGGACTCTTTCCCATCCCTTTTTACAATAAAACAAGTTTCGGCCATACCGGAGGAATTAATGGGTTTGCCTCAATTTTTTCAAATTTTGTGGAAGATAATATATCGTTTGCATTCACCTCCAATGGTATGAACTTTACAAACAACCTTATTTCACAAGCTATTTTGAGTGCTGTATATGGAAAACCATATGAAATACCAAATTTTAAAACGCTCAATATCACCTCAGAAGAGTTGGATGTATACTTGGGAGTCTACTCCTCTTCTCAGATTCCGCTTAAGATAACCATTACAAAAAACAATAAAACTTTAATGGCACAGGCAACAGGGCAACCTGCATTCCCGCTGGAGGCAACAGAAAAAGATAAGTTTAAATTTGACCAGGCGGGTGTCGTAATGGAGTTCAACCCTGCGGAGAAGACAATGGTTCTTAAACAAGGCGGGGGGCAATTTGCTTTTGTTAAGGAGTAGGCAAAATCCAAAATTTTCGTAATTTTAGATTCTATTAAAAATCCTACCAATATGGCAATAAAAACAACAGAAACATCTGCAAATGTTACAGACTTCATAAACGCATTTGCCGATTCCGAACAAAAACGGCTGGATAGCTTCGAGCTCCTAAAACTGATGCGCGACTTTACCGGATTCGAGCCTAAAATGTGGGGGTCAACAATGATAGGCTTTGGAAGCTATCACTACAAATCTGAAAGAAGCCGCCAAGAGGGTGACTGGCCTCTGGTTGGATTCTCGCCAAGAAAGGCAGCAATATCACTCTATGTCTATACGGGTAATCCGGAGCACGAATATCTGCTTAAAGATCTCGGGAAGTTCACAATGGGCAAAGCCTGCATATATATTAAAAAACTATCGGATATTAACATTGACGCATTGAAGCTCATTATGGGCGAAACCATTAAGTTCCTACAAACCAGATACGGAAAAAACTAACCGGCTATTATATTGCAAAAGTAACTATTTCTTTATGAGAAAGGTAATTATCGGGATACACGGCTTAGGGAACAAACCTCCCGAAGATCTCTTGAAAAAATGGTGGAGAGATGCGATGTTGGAGGGGTTTGCTACGCACGGAATTAATAATGAGTTACCTACTTTTGAGTTAATCTACTGGGCAGATATAATCTATGTCAAACCCCTGGATATATTTGAAAGAGATGTAGATAGTCAATATTATCTGGATGAACCCTATGTCAAAGCTTCGGATTTGGAGGCAGATGAGACCCATCCGTTTAGACAAAAATTCAACGACTTTGTATCCGATCAGTTGAATAAAATATTTTTGAATCAAGACAAAACTCTTAATTATAGCCTTATAACTGATATACTTTTAAACAGATATTTTAAAGATTTAGAACTCTATTTCAAGGATGATAACAATGATAGTGGGGTTGCTTCATTTACAATAAAGCAGAAAATAAGGGAGCGGGTAGCAAAAGTTATCACTCAGTACAGAGGTTACGACATCTGCATTGTAGCTCATTCGATGGGGTCAATAATTGCCTATGATGTTTTGAGTTATATGATCCCCGAGATAAAGATTAAAGCCTTAATTACCATTGGATCTCCTTTGGGATTGCCTGTAATAATAAGTAAAATTGCTGCAGAGCAGTTAAGAGTAAACAGAGCAAATGATTATATTTCAACTCCACCGGGGGTAGAGTGGTCTTGGGTTAATCTCTCAGATATAAAGGACCCTGTTGCAATAAATTATAGGTTATCGGATGATTTTGCCAAAAACGCAAATGGAGTTTATCCGGTAGATTACATAGTATATAATAATTATCAGATTAATGGGACAAAAAATCCTCATAAATCTTATGGTTACCTTAGAACTAAAGAGTTTTCTTGCATAATTGCCGATTTTATAGATATAAAATCTTTGAATTTTGTCCAGAGACTGTTTAAGAGAGTCAAAGGTCAAATTATCGGGAAGGGAAACAATATATGAAATAGATATGAAAATATTCAGGAGAGTAATATTTGGGATACTAATTGTGTTTTTTTTAAGCATTGGTTTCTCCTCTATATTTCCCGGTAGAGTTAAGATTGTAGATCAGATTCGGTTATTTGCACAAAGACCCATTATTAAATTGTTAGGAAAAATTCGAATGGATGAACTTCCAATGTCAGAAAGTCCATTGGCTGATTTAGATATAGATATCGACTTTGATGAACTCAGACCATATCTTGAAAACCTTCCTGTGGGAAGTATTTTTCTCACCAGAACCAGAAATTATGCTATTACGGAGTTCATTCCCGGAATGTGGAAGCACGCAGGAATATTTCTTGGAACAAAGAAACAGTTGGCAGAGAAGTTTGGTAAGCACAGCAATCTTTATAAATTACTTGACACATTAATGACCGATAACGAAATCTATATTCTGGATAGTGAGGCAGATGGTGTTCGTGTCCACCGGTTTAGGAATATGTCCAATATGAATGAAGAGTCTTACCTCACAAATTTTGTATTACTCTCAATGAGTGCACCCACCGAGGTTATTGAGACTTTCATAATGGAGGCACTAAAATTTTTGGGGAGAGATTATGATTACGACTGGCTTACAGAGGATGAATCTTCTATCTACTGTTCGGAGCTCTTATATCACTCTTTTAAAAGCATAGGGATGGAGATTAAAAAAAGAAGTACTACTTTAAGCAGGGTGGTAATAACTCCCGACGATTTATTCAACTATTTGATTGAAAACAGCGGCAAGAGAGAGGAGTTTGTCTTAGAGCTAAATATCAGCAAAGAGAACGGCAAACTTACATCCGCCCGAACTAACCTGGCGTCAAAATAGTAGAGCTCCGGTTTTCCGGAGCTCATACCAAAACAATTAATTACATCTGGGACAGAATTGAAACAACCACATTTAATTCAACACCTGATACTGTCGCAATGATTGAGGAGATGACATTGCGGGACCCCTCGGACTATTTTCATACAACCCAGTACTCTAATAGAAATAATATTGAAGCGCATAACGTTACGGGAGAGGAGATTCATCCGGCAGTGTGGCAGATAAAGTAGTGAAAAGCTGTTTTTGTAGTGTTCGACAGGCTTGAGACCTACGCTAACTTTATAAAGGAGAACAGATTTTGCAAATATCTTAAAGATAAAGAGGTTGTTAAGGCAGATTCGATCCCGGTAAAGATTACAGAGCAAAAAATGAGTGTAGAGCTCCTGAACAGAGAGGCCACCCGTATAAAAGTGACAATAAAAGAGCCTGTCGTAACCGGCGGTAGAGTTATTGGCAACAGAGAGTATGTAGCAGTCTATCTTGGAAACGAAAATCTGGTAAGAGAAGAGGAGAGTCCTTTTCGCGAGAAGATAACAGAGAGAGACGTAGGGTACACGCTCGCCTCGGGATCCAGTGTGATGGCATCCTGCTTCGCAATGAAGAACAGGTTTGGCCTATCTGTCTATGTTCACACCCCGGAGGTATCTGCAAGGTAAACCTTAATCAGTGTTCGATCACTGCAGAGGTCTTTAAAATATTTGAAGGGGAGTTTGAGATATAGCATTATTTAAAACAAATTTCTGAACAGAATGTGTTTTTTTAAGAGTAATTTAATCTGTATCCCAATTGTTTACTAAATTTGTAAAAATGAATTTTAAACGAACGGAATAATATTGAAGTGGAATTCGACACCTTTTGCATTGTGGATAAACGAAATATACGGTAGTGGAATCAACAGGAAACTTTAACAATATATCATATGAGAAAAATTTCTATTCTGCTTATAATTAGTGGTTTGTGTTTAGGTGTGTCGACACATAGTCTCCAGGCTCAGAACCTCCCGGTAGCTTGGGAAGAGCTCACTTCGGGCGATTTTGCCAAAGCGGTATCGGAATCGGGTGGGGTTTGTATTATCCCTATGGGTGTAATGGAGAAACACGGTCAACATCTTCCTTTGGGAACCGACCTCTATACTGCAAGGGATATCTCGCTTAAAGCTGCTCAAAAAGAGTATGCAATTGTTTTTCCGGCATACTTTGCCGGGCAGATATTTGAGGCAAAACAACAGCCCGGCACTGTTGCCTACAGCGCAGAGCTGATATACAAATTACTGGATGAGACCTGTAGGGAGATATCGCGAAACGGTATCAAAAAGATAATTCTGATGAACAGCCACGGCGGGAACAATAACTTCCTGCTCTACTTTTGCCAAACCCAGCTCGAATCGGAGAGGGATTATGCTGTTTACCTCTACCGCCCGGAGGTTGACCCTCAGACACAAAAGAGCATTACTGCACTCCGCAAAAGCACCACCGGAGGTCACGCAGATGAGGTTGAATCTTCGATAATGATGTACATTCGCCCGGATCTTGTTAAGATTGAGAGAGCCGGCGACGAATCCGGGGCAGATCTGGACAGGCTTAAACTTACCAACGCCTATGCGTCAATCTGGTGGTACGGGAAATACCCCAACCACTATGCCGGCGATGCCCGTGGAGCAAATTGAAATTATTTATATCTTTGTCAAATGAACAGTGTTGGACAATATATAGACTCCCTAATTGTGACAGGAAACTTTAAGCAATCTGATATTGCAAAGGCAATAGGTGTGCATCGTCAGTTGCTTAGTTCAGTTATTCTGGAAAAGAGAGAGTTATCTATGCAACTGGCTCTAAAATTGGAGTCATTTTTTAATTTACCGGAAGGGAAACTAATAAAAATGCAGGTTGATTGCAGCATAACTCGGTACAAAAAGAGGCTAAAAATTGAATTGGTCAAAGAGTTATTAAGTGCCAACGCTTTCTGGTCCTATACAAATGTATCTGCAGAAAATATTCCGGACGATGAACTTATTGAAAAAACCTTGATTTACCTTGATTTAAAAGATATAGCCAAACTATTCGAACTCTATAAAAGAGAATACATTAAAAAAGTGTGGATGGAAAATATGGTGATAAGAGGAGACTATCTTTTTAATCTCAACGTAATGATTGCAATGTTTTACTTCGACATAAGGGATCCTGAAATCTATTTGAAAAAAGCTGAAAATTCACTAATAAAACAAAAATTGAAAGATGCATAAAGGGCTGACTGAAAAGATTGATTCAATTATTGATAATGTTGCCGGGATGGAAAGCATTAAGTCATACATACTTTGTGGTGGAACAGCTCTTGCAATCCAGATAGGACATCGTAAAAGCGAAGATTTAGATTTTATGATGTGGAGAAAATCAAAAAATGAAAAGCCGGAAGTTGACAGAGTGGCTATCGAAAAAGAGTTGAGAGAAAAAAAACATTGTAATGATGCTCCTGTCCGATAGGTTCACCTCTGACATAAACTTTGATCAACTTGAACCAAAATACAATGTCTCAAAAACTGAGATAAGAAACTATATTCTTCAAAAACTCAAGAGTACTTGCTAAAGTTCCCGCATAACTTTTTGATCCTCCATTTATGCTACGCACGCTTTTTTACCGTTCTCATCTCCTAAAGTTCTCCACGTAACTTTTTGATCCTCGGGAGTTTTTTGCATTATACACATATTGTGATATATAGTTCTTGTCAACTCCATCCCAAACGCAAAGTCATCGGAATTATATATTTGAACTACAATTAATTACAAAAAACTCCCAAGGATGCGGTCTGCTGCGCAGTAGTGTTGTCCATTTTTCGGTTTTTGGTCTTTTCGCTCATTATCAGACACATCCCAAGATCCTTGGCAAGGGTGGTTAAATACTAGTAATATACCTCAAACTCTGGAAGAGATTCTATCACCAACCTCGGTGGTGGTTTTGGCGGTGGCCTCTTCGCA